>QHOF01000452.1 GCA_003219335.1 Verrucomicrobiota bacterium
GTGAAATAGGCGATGCGGGCGTGAGGTAGAAGGGTGACGCGCCGAGCAAAACCGGCAAACGGGCGTTGAATGCCAACGTCTGAATCATGCTGGCCAAGCTTTCGTTCGGCAAGCCGAGAATCTGATAAGAAACGATTTTGAACCCCAGCCGGCCCGCCCTATGAACAACCTTGAGATAAGCGTCCAGCGTGTGCGGGCGTTTCGTGGTCTCGCGCACGGTTTTATCTGAGCTCACCAACGCCAGGTTGAGTTGCGAGAAGCCCGCCGCAAACATCAGTTCGAGCAGCTCATCGTCCAAGCTCAAATAACTGATGCCGTTCATCGCGACGAATTCCATTTCGCGATTGGGAAAGCGCGCGATTAGCCTGCGGCAGAGTTCTTTGAACGTGCTCTTATAGTAGGTGAGGTTATCGTCCTCGAAGTCGATGACCTGGTAACCCTGTTGATGGCGCAGCTCGATTTCTTCCAGCACGTTCTCCAGCGAACGACGGCGGTAGTTAGTGCCGAAGGTCGTGTGCACCGAGCAGAAAGAGCACTTGTGCGGGCAACTTCGCGATGTAACCATGAAGGCCATCGGTTTCCCGGCAAGATCGTAGCTCGACAATTGAAAATCGCTCAGGTCCGGAATCGGCAAATCGTCGAGCGGTAAATTGTCGGCGATGGGATTAAAGTAGACCTCTCCGTCTTTTTTATAGGCGAGATTGGGCACTTCTTCGATTCGTCTTTGACCGCGCAAGAAGCGGAGAAACTCCACGAACGGCTTCTCGCCTTCGCCGCGGATGACGTAATCAACGTGCGGCCAGGAGAGGAGCGATTCCGGCGCCGCCGAAGCGTGTGAGCCGCCGATGAGCACCGGCACCTTGAGCCGTCGCTTGACTCGCGCGGCGACTTCGAGCGCCTCACGGTAGTAGGGCGTGAACAGAGACGAAATCCCGACGACATCCGGTTGGATCTCTACTATGTCTGCTTCGATCTCATCGAAAGATCTACCGAAGTGGTAGTACTGATGAAAGGTAGAGAATGGCGACTTGTCCGCGACCGGGTAATAATTACTCAGGTACTGGAGCTCCTTCGGAATCGGTACCGTGTTTCGTCCGCAACCTCCGTGGTAGTCTTTGACGATGACTTCGACACCCGGCAGATATTTATTGACGGTGGCTTTTAGATAACAAAGGCCGATTGGCTGGAGCCGCACGTCGGTGTCGTAGAAGTCTTGGACCGGCGGTTGGATGAGGATGACTTTCATGCCGTCAGCTCGAGCTATAGCGTATCTACGATACAGAGGGAAGTCACGAGGGTGGTAGTGTGTGGACTGGCGGCCTTCGGTGGCCAGTGCGTCGTTGGATGTGCTATGCATCCGGTTAGGGTAGAGGAGTCGCGCTGTGAGGATCGATCAAATTGAAACCAGCGCGCTTGAAGAAGACGAACAGACGGAGAGGAACGATGTCAACGAAGAGATATCCCAGAGTTAGCGATGAGTCCGTTGCCAAGGAACCTATGGCGAAAGAAGCGAAGGCACGGGTTTATGCTCGTGAAAGATACAAAAGAAACACTGCTATCGTTGGCGTGAAAAGGCGGCTCAAAAAACCTATCAAACGAAGCAAGAGAGAAATTGCATGGCCTTAGAAATTGCTGGGATTGGAGAAGGCCCCGCAGATCTTTCTGAGAACGCGCGCGAATATCTCTATAACGATAAATGAGCCAACCCGTCTTTGTCGATGCCTCTGCCTGGGTAGCGGTCACCAACCGAAAAGATCGAAACCACAAGGAGGCGGTCCAAATTTTTCGGCGCCTGCTTAGTTCGTCGGCACGGTTGGTCGCGACTACTTGGACCGCTTATGAGGCTTTGACGATTGTCAAATCTCGTCTCGGTTTCCGCGCGACGAAGTCGGCTTTAACTCCCGGGCAATCATCGATGCAACACGGCCCTATGAGTGGCGGGATAGGTTCCCGAACGTGAGCGGCCACAGCGCGGAGCTCAAAGATCAGGTGAGAAAAAAGTGGCAGAGATTTTTGGCGGATAAGATTGGCCGGGGTGGATCATGAGAAAAGACGCCTTGGCTTTTTTGTTGTGGGCCGTTGTCTCGTTTTTCGCCGGAAGTAAAGCATTGTCGCAGACGACACTCCAGAAAGTTACCTTGAGTTACTCGAGCAGCGGGATTACTTCGATCGAATTTTTCATTGCCAAGGAAAAGAAATTCTTTCAGGAAGAAGGGCTGGAGCCCCTGCTGGTCCAAATGTCCGCGAACGCGGCTATTGCTGCTGGAATAACCGGCGACCTGAACGGCTTGAGTTCGATAGGAAGCGCCATCAGGGCGATTCAACGAGGCGCGCCCTTACGCGCGGTTTCCGTGAGCCTGCGCCGGCCGCTCTTCTGGCTTATTGCTCGACCCGAATACAAGTCGGTCAAGGACCTCAAGGGCAAGGCGCTGGGCATCGTGACGTTCGGCGGTAGTCAACACACAGCGGCGAGAAAATTAATTACCCTGGGCGGTCTCGACCCGGATAAGGAGATTACCGCGATCCAGGCAGGAGAGGAGAGCCGGCAGCTCCAGGCCTTGGTCAGCAATGCAATTCAGGTTTCGGCGATCAGCCCGCCTTGGTTTCTTATCGGT
>QHOF01000453.1 GCA_003219335.1 Verrucomicrobiota bacterium
ACAATTCACGTCACTGATCATCTCATGAAATTCCTGAAAATCATCAGTCTATCCATTGCTCTGCTCACCACCGTGCAGGCGATGCAACAACCGTCGGCTCATACCAAAGGCACGCCCACCGGAAAACCTACCGGCCCACTTAAGCCAGGCGAGTATTGGTGGAAACCGCAGCTCTCGCCGAGCGGTCCGCTCATGGTGCTTGTGAGCATCCCACAGCAGACCATGCACGTTTATCGCAACGGCATCCTCATCGGTCGCTCAACCGTGAGCACCGGCTCCAAAGGGCACGCCACGCCGGGCGGCGTCTTCACCATCCTCGAGAAAAAGCAGGAGCACTACTCAAAGAAATACAACAACGCGCCGATGCCAAACATGCAGCGGCTGACCTGGACTGGCATCGCCATGCACTCGGGCAATCTGCCCGGTTACCCGGCCAGCCACGGTTGCATCCGCCTGCCCTACGATTTTTCGCAACTGCTTTTCAGTGCGACGTCGAAGGGCGGCACCGTCGTGGTCGGCGATGGCAAAACGCCCGTGCCGCATCTCGCGTCGAATCCCGGACTGATGCTTGCGCCGAAGGATTTCACGCCTGAGATGTTGCGCCCACTGGCGAATAATGACTACGACTGGAAGCCCGAGCGCAGCTCTAATGGACCGATCACGATCGTCGTCAGCGCGGCGGACCGCGCGCTTTACGTCTATCGCAATGGCAATCCCATCGGGCGCGCCGCCGTTGAGATTGACGGACGCGGATCGCTCGGAGACCATGTCTACTCGCTGCTCGAAGGCAGGACCGACCGGGAAAGCTCGCTTGCTCCGGGCCGCGCCGCTCGCCGATGGATGAGCGTGACGAGCAGTGGCCCCAGCGTTCCTGCTGAGAAAATCGCGGCACGCCTCCGCGTCAACCCGGAGTTCGCGAACAAGGTGTACGACACCATCGAACCGGGCACGACTGTCATCATTACCGATCAACCGGTCGTGCGGAGCCGCGGCAATGCCGCGATTCTCGAGGGCTGAAGGGCTGCTACTGGGCTGAAGTCTCCGGTCTGCAACCTCAGGTTGCTTTTCAGATCGAGATTTCCATTCCTCGCGGGCAAGCACCGCGTTGGGGAACCGTTCTTGACACAGTTTTTCACAGTTCCCACGCCTCGTGCTCGCCGGTGCTCGCGCCGCTCGGCACGATGCGCTACCGGTGCCGCGGCCAGCAAGACTAACTATGGCTTCGACAGTTGGGTTACCGCGGGAATCGATGACTTGGCGGCCGTGAACTCGGACGATCTTCGTGACAGACATATTTCGCAGTCGCAGATAAAGTGTCATGATATGGAGCGCGGCGAGATGTTGCCGCTTGTATTCATGGATGCGTTTCACTTGCACATCGAAGAGCGACTCTGGCGCGACTTTTATCCCGGTACGCTCGGCAGTGAGCGCGGCGAGCCGCCGTTTGTTCGCGAGCTTTGCGTCGCGCCACTGCCGTCACCCAATCCTTAATTACCGAGCCCAGAGTTTAAGAGATTTGTGTTGAGGGAAAGACCACCATAACAGGGAAACTGACGGTTTGAGAAGCAATTTTCTTATGACAGGTCCGTGGTTGATCGCTCGCATTTTTTAAATGCGGCGTTGCGGTCCTGATCGCTCGCCTGCTTTCACTTTATTCCAGTCCAAACTCTGAATCGTAAGCGAGTGAAATTTTGATTCACAGAACACCGAGCGCCTGATATATAGCCCTAAAGTCTTATAGGTAAGCCGTCGGGGGTCATGAGAAATTTCTGGTTAATATCACACATCTAAGTCAACATGCCCAAATCCGATGAATCCTAGCCCTCCAAAAATATCTATTCGGCTACGCCTGGTCGCAGCCGCAACATGCGTTGCGTTTCTCGTTGGCTGTGCAACAACACCGCAGACAGCTCGTGGGCCCGAATATGGCCCTGCGGCGAGCATGATGCGCGAGGCGCGCTCCTCAAGCGTTCCAGTTGAAAAACGAGCAGCCGACTATTTGCAGGCCGCTGCCATGACTGCTCCACTGCTGGGCGCCGGAACGCAGGAAACACCAGCGCGGGACACTTACAATGCAGCCTGCGGTGAACTTACCGTACTGCTTCGCACCAGCGAGGGAGGACAACTATGGAACCATCCACTGACCCTCGCCGGGAACAATCAGACTTACCATTTACGACTTGAACCCGCCGGCAACGCGGTCTGGGCGCCGAACTACTTCGCCACATTTGAGCTCGAACAGCAGGTCAAAGAGAAACTGATCAAGAAGGAAAACATTCAGCAGGGTGTTGGCGGTGCGCTTGTCGGCGTGCGAATCCTCAATCCACCCGAAAAGTTTGCGCCACCAAGGGGAATTACTGCAGCGGTTACGGCCACGCTCGATTTTCACGGAAAAGACGCCACGCTTGCGCTTCGTCGCCCGGCCAAGCAACCGACGGCAGCTGTTGAAGGGAAAGTGCGTCCTTTGGCAGTCAATTACTCCGCGCCGATCAGCTACTACAAACCGCCGTCCAATCTTACGCTTAGAGGATTGGTCGGCGGATTCGAAGCCACTCGCTACCTGGCAGGAATCGGGCTCTATTTCCTCCAGCCGTACGATCCCGATCGAATTCCAC
>QHOF01000454.1:0-412 GCA_003219335.1 Verrucomicrobiota bacterium
GGCTGAAAATGGCTGTGAGGCGCTGGAGATGATCAAGGAACAACCTTTTGACCTTGTGCTCCTCGACATCATGATGCCGGAGATGGATGGCTACCAAGTGCTGAGACAGTTAAAGTCAGACCCTACCCTGCGTGAAATTCCGGTGATCGTGCTCTCGGCCCTGGGCGAGATAGAGAGTGTCGTTAAATGCATTGAGATGGGCGCCGAGGACTACCTGCCCAAGCCATTTGATCCAGTCCTGTTACGCGCCAGGGTTAGCGCTTGCCTCGAGAAAAAGAGGTTGCGTGATCGGGAAGTCCGATATCTCGGTGAGCTAGCCGAGTGGAACAAGACCCTGGAGAGTCGAGTCCAGGAACAGGTGGCTCAGCTTGAGCGTTTGAGTCGGCTGAAGCGCTTCTTCTCGCCGCAACTT
>QHOF01000454.1:570-4593 GCA_003219335.1 Verrucomicrobiota bacterium
ACGGAGATGGGCAAGCTTGTTCTTAAGCACGACGGGACTCTCGAGCATTTCGCCGGAGATGGGATGATGATTTTCTTCAATGACCCGGTACCAGTGCCAAACCCGGCCGAGCAAGCAATTCGGATGGCGCTGGCGATGCGGGATCGGGTAAGGGAACTCAGCGTCAGGTGGCGCAAGCTAGGGTACGAACTGGGCTTCGGCGTCGGCATCGCTCAGGGCTATGCCACTATGGGCGGCATCGGTTTCGAGGGGCGCTTGGAGTACGGGGCGGTCGGCACCGTTTGCAACCTCGCGTCTCGCCTCTGTGATGAGGCCAAACCGAGCCAGATCTTGGTTCCCCAGCGCTTGCTGGGCGCGCTCGAAGAACTAGTCGAAGTCGAGCCCGTAGACGAGCTATCACTCAAGGGCTTTCACCGCCCCGTCGCGGTGTTCAACATCTTGCGGCTAAAAGGCCAACCTTGATCAGTGTCACAGTGACAAGGCATCAGAAAACATTTGGGTCTTCAAGAAGGAGAAGCAAACAAAAGCATTCTTTGCACGCTTGGCATCTTGGCGCGATGAGAAAAAGATCGGACAAACTGTGACTCGCGCGAAGGCGCAAAGGACGCCAAGGAGAGTCAGAGAGAAAAAGGTGTCAGCAACAGCTCAAGGGCTTTTGCCGCGCCGTCACCGCGCATAACATCCTCCGGCTAAAAAAATAACAGTGGGCGTTTTCTCCGCCACTTGGGACGGGGATCAATGAAGCACATCGCCTCGCAGCGCCGCAACGCACCGCGCTGCTGGATCGACTGACGGCCGCAGATGTTGTACGTCGACTCTTATTACTTTCGGCCACGCCGCTTCCGGCGCTCGATCAGTGGCTGCATCCTTTGCCAGACCAACCGGTCCGCTCACCTCTCGTGGTTACGAGTTGGTTCGGTACCCTGAAGAACTGGGACGGGTCTACCGTAGATCGCCCAAACGTAAAATGGGAAGTGTGTCCCTACACTCGCAGTGCAGATGAAGTGAAGTGTTTGTCAGATCTGCTCGGCCTAATGCCTGTACTTGAATCGGCCAGCCGCGGTAATCGCCGTCTGACGCAAAGTCTGACTCGGTGCGCGAGTTCCAGCCTATTCGCCGTTGAACAAACCCTACAGTGACTCGGGCGTAGACTACGGCTCATGATGTTGAACGCGAAACTCAAGCAAGTAGAACAGATCCTATATAGGTCCACTCGGCCACATTCTAAACTCGGAGTAGAAGGAGCTGAGTCCACTGGTGGCAAAGCTAGGACATCCACAGTTCTCTATTTTGGTCGAACCGGCCGCTGGCGATGATGAGAAAGTCCTTGTAGAGCAACGCAGCCACAAAAACCTCGCTGTTCGGGCTTGCTGATCGCGGCTAACTCAGCTCAAAGCTCGGACTTCTTATTGTGATGGGCGGGAGACTAGTCCTACGAAGGGGCGATGTCAAACAGAAACCAGAATGTCAGAAACCAGACATAAAGACATACCTTAACTCGGTAATAGCTTTTCAATATCTGGTGGAATAGACACCCACTTATGTCAACTCAACAGGAGGAAATAATGAGACCCCCCTCTCCCCGAGACCTTTACTTGAGAATAACCAAGTAGGTCCGAAAATGCTCCACTCCAAATCTTTAAGAGCCATCGGTCAGTCCCTAGAAATATTCCGCATTGACGGCTTTGAGCTGGAGAAAGAAGGAGGCAGTTATGTAGTCCGGAGCAAGTCATTGCCGCCGACTTCTCAATCGATTTTTAGGAAGAGTCTCGTGGAGAGAATTTGGGATTATCTAGACCTCGAGCAAAAGAGCGCAGAATCGGGTGCCGGCACGCTTCGTTATGGCCTTACTGATATTTTCTGGCTCGACGCCCAAGGACAAAAGCAAAGGCGAAGTCACTCTTTTGCGCAGATGCTGGGAGCAAGTAAGCTATCGCAACTCATGCGTAGCTTGGGTGGCCAATTCGATAGAATAGGGGTGAGCACCTTTAATATTTCCTGGGCTCCCGATTCAGTGTCCGTTAATTACCAGATACCCGGTCAAAGCTCTGAACGTAAAGACTTTACCATTGAGAAACTGTGCGAGCTGGATTTGGAAATGAGGCAACAACGGTCCAAAAAGCGCGGTTAAGGAAGTGACTTGTGCTAAACATCTTCTGTTGGCTCATCGGCCTAAGCTTCATGGCTGGCTTCTGGCTTGTCTATGGCATCATTGTGACCGAGCTTCAAAGCCGGCGTTGGCGCCGCGCACGCGAGAAGCAGAGAGCAGAATCTGTCGCTAAATTAAACCACATCAAGCATCCTAAAGCTTTGAAAAAACAAGAGCCTGTAACGGTACGCGGTTATGACTCACCTGCGCTGATTCCGCGAGGATGCTTTGGAGCGGATCAAGCAACTTCAGGCGTAAATCGTCGGCGCGTAGCGGAGATTGTCACAATGATCCCGTCGGGGGGCAGTGAAGTTGCAGCTCTCTAACACCAATGCATGAACTAAAAAATTCCGCTAGATATCGGCAGCTCATCACGCAAGGAAGAGAACGCCATTACAGCGTCAATAGATAGACCGACTCTGATGATCAGGGCTTCGGTTCGAAAGCTGGATTAGCATCTCAAAATTCGTGAGGATGCGAGCTTAGCTGGGAGAAGCGAGCCGAATGGAGGATTCTCGGCTCATTTGTTTCCGTTCCCTGCGGTTTTTGAACGCGTTTATTTTTGCTGTAGCCTCAAGAAGCGGACAATTCACAGACAGCAATCAAAAGTTTTGACAGCCCAATTAATTTGAAGGGCCTCTTGATTACCAAGCAAGCGGACAATCTTTTTGCGGAGGCACGCAGAAAAATCTTCATGCTCAGATCCGCCTTTTGGCTCTGTTCCAGAAACTAGAGCTACCGGTTGTGGTTACCCTCGCGTCTGGTTTGATTGGATTTTGTATGGTGCGTTAGGATTTAGTGGCTCCCGTTTTTTGAATGGTATTTAAGCGGGCTCGACGCCAGAAATCGCTACAAGAATTTGAGGCGACTTGACCATTTCCTGGGCGATTTCTCCCCATTTTCAGGCTAGCTCCAAATTGATCCTTGCATGGACACGCACAGATTCGTAGCGGCTGCACTGTGTCAGGACCTACTGGCCTAGAGTTTAACGACTAAGGTCTAATGCTATGGCTGCGGGAAGCACTGCACATTCTGACCTGCCCCGCGTTCTTAGATAGTTCCCATTCTCAACTAATCAAAGGAGATTATTATGCGCGTGCAACTTGCATAAGAACGTAAGCACATTTTCCTTTTGTTTCGTGGACAAGCCCATATAAGCATCCACTGGTGGCACCTTTGTTCACGCCTGCGTAAACTAATGGATACACTTTCTTCTCTGTAGTCGAGCATAACTGCAGCTCCGCTGAACGAATAAAGTGTTGCAACTGGAGACTTTTCTATCGCAGCTAAGTGAATGTGCGAAACGGCACTGGAATTGCTCGGTCAACGTTGTAAAGCAATTCCAATAAGAGAGGGTATTCTAATGAAATTGAACCATGTCTATTCGTTCGGGGTTGGATTAACCTTGCTTCTTCTTGCAAATGTCGCTCGGGCCGATGGAATTCCGGCGATGCATTGGGGTGGCATGGAACTCCAGACGAGTGTGAACAACTGTCTCGGTCGTGCAAAAAAAGCGTTTTTTGATACCGGTGTTCGAAATACACAAATAGGTGGCTGGCAGACATATGGACAAAAAAATAACGCGGCCGTGCTTGTGTCATGTGCGGCTATGTCTAACAACCGATCTTATTTAGTGGTCGTTGCAACTTCCAATGATTCCAGAGCGGCAGAGCTCCTCAGAAACGATGTGCGCACTCGAATAGCAAGGATGAGAGAGTTCGATTAGAAAGACAGCGGGGGAATGGGGTCCTTACTTGTCCCAGAGCAACACAGCAGTCCTATTGTCATCGAACTCGATTGTGCAACTACACGGGGAACGCACAAAGCCCGCGGCTCACGCCGCGGCAATGGCTGAGGCCTTGAAGCCAGTTCTC
>QHOF01000469.1 GCA_003219335.1 Verrucomicrobiota bacterium
GGGCGTCGATTCTTGAGGTATGGATTGTACGAATAGACGAGTCCGGTCAGCAGCCACGGATAAGCCCGTTTGCCCAGCGACCGTCCATCGGGAAAGACCGCGGGCAGGTCGGCGAGTCTCTCCCAGAGTCGTTGCAGATGAAGATGCAGATACATGTAAAGCACGAATAGCATGAGCGGCCCGACGATGTAGAAACTGACAATCGGAATCGAAGCGCTGATGACCGGCAGCTGCGAGGACGACGAATTGGTCAGCAGCAAGACGTCCGTCGTGGAAGCGATCGTCAGCCAACCGTACACGCAGGCCAATAGGATCCCGAAAAAAAGCGTACGGGCGTTCTTGGACTCCTCCTCGACGATCTTCAAACCGTCAAAGTCGCCGAATCGATCGGGGAGGCGCGCGCCGCAAAGATTCGCGCCTCCGAGTTGCGCCGGGAGCAGGCCGTTGGCTTTCGTCAAATCGACATTTTCGAGATTGACGTCACGCAAAACGGTTCTTTGCAAGTTGGCCCCTTGCAGTATCGCATCGCGCAGATCGGCCTCCTCAAGATTCGCATCGCTGAAATTAGCCTCGGAAAAGTCGGCGCCGCTCAGCTGCGCGCCCTGAAGATATGCCTTGGATAACCGGGCTCCGGCAAAGGCACGCTCGCCAGCGGCATACCGGGCGAGCAATTCCTCGGCAGTCGCGGGGGGTTGATGGTTGTTTTTCGCGAGATCACGCTCCGCGCTCGGCAAATCGTTTTTGGTCGGGTCCAGGTCCATGCTCGACGCGCCACGGGCGGCTGGTATTTGGTTTCGAGCATAGGTAGGAGCCTACAACCTGTCAAGGGAAAATAAGATTTCGGTTTCGAGTTCCGGGTTTCGGTTGAAGCGAGACTCCAACTCACAGTGCGGATAATAGCGACACGGCTCATCGATCTCGGGCTCGTTTGGACTTGAGATACTTTGGCGGATGGTTGACCCTCTCCCACCGATCCGATATTGAACCAATAGTGATGCAGAGCGCTCTGAAAGATTGTCTCAATGGGAAACTGTCTGCACGAGACGAAGCGCTACGGTTAGCGTGCGCGCAAGGCGATGAACTCGAATCATTATTCGCCGCGGCGGCGGAATTGCGCGACCGGAGCAAGGGCAAGATCGTCACCTTCTCGCCGAAGATTTTTGTTCCTCTGACCAATCTCTGCCGCGATTTTTGCGGCTACTGCACCTTTCGTAAAGCGCCCAGTGAGCCGGGCGCCAAGACCATGACCATCGACGAAGTGCTAAAAATTGTGCGGCAGGGAAAGGCGCTCGGTTGTACCGAAGTCTTGTTCAGCCTCGGTGATAAGCCGGAAGCGATTTACCCCGAAATGAAGCGCTTTTTGACGGAGCGGGGCCATCGGCGCACGCTCGATTACCTTCATGAAGCTTGCCAGGCCGTCTTGGAAGAAACCGAACTTCTGCCGCACTCCAATCCCGGCGTGATGGGAAAGAGAGACTTGTGGCGGCTGAGAGAGGTCAATGTAAGCATGGGGCTG
This sequence comes from Verrucomicrobiota bacterium, assembly GCA_003219335.1. Classification (GTDB taxonomy): domain Bacteria; phylum Verrucomicrobiota; class Verrucomicrobiia; order Chthoniobacterales; family UBA10450; genus Udaeobacter. The sequence continues at coordinate 1,517 of QHOF01000469.1, forward strand.
ATGCTGGAAAATGTCAGCGACCGGCTCATGCGCGCCGGTGGCGCCCACGACAATGCGCCGGATAAAAAACCATCCGTGCGCTTGCGCACGATGAAAGAGGCCGGCAAACTCGGCATTCCATTTACGACGGGCATTCTCATTGGCATCGGCGAAACCTGGGAGGAAAGAATCGACTCCCTTTTGGCTATTCGCGATCTTCATCGCCGCTACCGCCATGTCCAGGAAATTATCATCCAGAATTTCCGCGCCAAGCCGGATATCCCAATGCGCAATCATCCAGAGCCGTCGCACCATGAAATGCTCAAGACCATTGCCTTGGCGCGCCTCATTTTCGGTGGTGAAATGAATATTCAAGCACCGCCCAACCTGACGCCGGGGAACTACCAACTCTACCTCAACGCCGGGATCAATGACTGGGGCGGGGTTTCGCCCTTGACTCCCGACTTCATCAATCCCGAGGCGCCTTGGCCGTCGTTGCAAGCGCTCAAGCAAAAAAGTGCTGAAGCCGGGTTTGAACTCAGGGCGCGCCTGCCGATTTATCCTGAGTTCATTGCGCGGGGCGAAAAATTTATTCCAGCCAAGCTGCAGCACTGCGTCGAGCGCTGGTGCGATGAAACCGGTTTG
>QHOF01000470.1 GCA_003219335.1 Verrucomicrobiota bacterium
GTGATTCCGTATTGCTTCGACGGCGGCGATAACATAAGACAGGTCTGGATCCTTATTCTTCCTCAGTGGAGTGGGAACACAGATATTCAGCGTATCGAGCTTCTCCACCGCCGCCAGAGACTGGGTCGCCCTGATCTTGTTGGCTGATACAAAGGATAAGAGAGTTTCGCTGGGCACGTCCAGCACGTAGGACATCCCGGAATTGACCGCGTCGACTTTCTCTCTCATTAAATCGATGCCGGTCACCTGATATCCTTTTCGCGCCATCTCGACCGCCAAAGGTAGTCCCACATACCCTAGACCCACAACACCCACTTTGGCAGAGCGGTCACGAATCTTCTTCTTCAACTCTCGCCCTAGCTGGGAGCGCTGAGGCACTATTTGATTCCGCAAGAAGACGGCGGCCTCGCCATGTTCCATAAAGTTTCCTCCTTAAGTTACACGAATTTTCTAGTCTAAGTGGCCCAGGAATTGACTGAACACCCTAGCGATGAGGAGACAATTCAACCGCAGCGCGGAATACGCTCCGGAACGTCGGCCCCGGTAGAGTTAATATTTGCCATATGACGGTTACTTTTTTTTTCGAGAACCATCCCAGTGGCTTTCCGCCTACATAATAGCGGTCGATAATTGCATGCGCGGTTTCTAAACCTATTTTTTTAAAGGACGGCTGATTCCGGGAAAGGTCCTCCATGATATCGGATGGAATTTGGACCAGTTTGTAGAGCTGTAGATAACTGAGCAACAGGTACAGATACGCCGCCGCAACGGATCCCCGAATCGAATCCAATATCCATTGCCAAGACAATTCTTTCGCGTAATGTTTCATGAGAACCATGGTGTCCACCAGCGCAACCATCCCTCCCACCTTGTGGAAATCCTGCGCCCAATGGGTGGCGAGATAAACGAGGTGCAGTTCACAACTTAGCCGGCGCACCTCCCTGCCGCGAAATTGTGAAGGGCGCAATTGGCCGGCAAAGGTTTCAGGTTTGAAAATTACGGCGCGGGTCGCGCTTTTTCTAGGCGCCAGCAAACCGTGGTGAACCTCGACCCAAACGTTCTTCTCTTCGTGAAAAAACGGCGCGGCATGGTGATGAGTATCGTACCGCGGCGCCGAATCTTCAAAGTGCTGCCGGTATCCAAGCTGCTCCAGCACGGCTGTGACCCTCGGCAATGATTCTTTTTGAATTAAAAAATCCAGGTCGCGCATGAGCCTCAAATGGGGCTCGGGATAACACTCTTCCGCGATCGAGATTCCTTTCAGCAGCGTTATCGGGGGAACCTGCCCCCGACAGGCGTCAAGGATTTCTTCCATGGCATCCAGGTGGTCTCCCACGACCACTCGGGCGGTCAGATCTGCGGCCTTCAGAGCATACCAAGCGGGACATGCCGAATTATTCGGATCGTCTTTCACCGCCCGATAGAACAATGGCCCGAGGCCGCTTTGAATGGCCCAAGCGACTATCCCGTCGTCGAATCCGTTCAGCGGCAAATCTCCCCGCTCGTTCGCGATCGCCTCGAGTAAGGAAATTAGCTGCGGCCTGCGCTGGCAACCCAGTTGGGGCGAGGACGAGTGAGTAAGAGTACGGCGCATAATAGAAAAGATGAACCATCGGCTCAGGCAGAGAAACAAACGTTCTCCTCACCCATTCTCTCTAACGTCTCTTTAATCAATGCGCACGTGAGACGAAGGTCTCCCGAATCGAGGTGAAAAGAGGGAACCCTCCGGGCGATAGCGACAACTCCTGCAAGTCCATCTTCCACATGCGCCAGGGGATTTAATGCCTGTGCAAACAAACGCGCCGCCGTTTCAGCCTGGCTTAGCAGACGGATGGCCGGGGAATGGCAGTCGGCGCAGTACTCGATAAAAAAGATCGCCTTCAACGGCAGCGGTTCGCCACAAGTGGAATTGGGTAGCTGCCGCGTCGGGATGTGCAAGGTCGATGACGTGCGTAAAGCTTTATCGGGTAACGAATAGGGACATGGCGGGTCTTTTTTTAGGCAGATCGCGTGCGGATACGGCTGAACTTCTAGACGGTCCAAGTCCAAAGGGGCCAACTCATCGCTCAAATAATCGAAACCGTGATTTAACAACGCCCAGGTCGTCGTCGATTTTCCCTTTCCCGACGCGCCGACTAAAAGGAATGCTCGGTCTGAATCTGCCAATGCGGCCGCGTGGACGAAATACAAATCGCGTCGCAATTTTTGTAATTCAATCGTGATGTCCTTCTCAATAAGAAACAGAAGCTCACCATCGTCCGCTGCCATTTGCGGCTCGCTCCCGCGACATGCGATGCGAAAGCCCGGATCTTTCCGACAGGTCTCAACCACATAATCAAGATGCGAAGGACCGAAGTTGCGCCCTTGCATCCCACCATAATTGCCGAGGATGAGGTCATGCGTCTTAGGATCGCGGCACTCTATTCTCACGCGGCATCCCAATATCTCGAGAAAAATCTGGTTACGTCTAAACGACGAAATCATTTTCTGGATCGCGAGAGGGCGGTGGACC
>QHOF01000471.1 GCA_003219335.1 Verrucomicrobiota bacterium
GAGGAACTCGTTAAGCAACATCGCGTTGATCTGCTCGTAGCGCACGGTGTCGATACCCGTCTTGCCGTGCAAGACCAGGTCGGGATTTACCTCGGCCACCTCCTCCGCGATTAAACCGTATTGCGTCATGCCATTCTTGTCGCTGTTGTATTTAAAGGTTACCGGCTTGAGCGCGTACAGCTCTTCGCTGGCTTTATCCATCGGTTTAATGTCGTGTTTGAACAACCGAGACGACGGGAGGAAGCCCAACACGTTGAATTGATCGACATATACTGCTTGGGCGCTGCCGGAGTCGCTAACCGGCTCATCAAAGATGCTGCCGAGATAGCAGGTGCGAGTGCGGTCAGTAAAGGGGCCTCCA
>QHOF01000472.1:0-1963 GCA_003219335.1 Verrucomicrobiota bacterium
CAAAAAGCGCAAATGCGCCTATAGCATTGTCGTTCAAGCCCCTATCATTAAAGACCAGCGCGTCAGTTCCAACGGCCGTGTTCCGGAAGCCAGTAGTGTTGAGCAACAAGGCTACAGTGCCAACTGCGGTATTGGAACCCGCGTTGCCAATGGCAGTCGCGTTGTTGAGGGCCAGCGCGCCGGCGCCTACACCGGTATTGTAGCTGCTGATCGTATCGAGATAGAGCGAATACCAGCCGACCCCTGTGTTTCCCTGGCCAGTGGTGAGGAAATTAAGGGCGTTGCACCCTTCCGCTGTCGTGAACCCGGGATAGCATCCGTCTGGTGCCGGACTGACCGCCCGCGCTTCTGGTAAAAACGCCAAGCAGGCCAACACCGGCAGGACCGCCACTAATATTGTACTTCGATTTTTCATCTTTTTTAATTTCCTTTCGAGAAAAGGCTTTAAGGTTTATCCACAACCACTTTTGCCGCCGGCTTACTCACTTCAAGCTGCGCGCTCACTTTTTGGATTTGCGCGGCCTGCTCTTTGAGCTGGGCTGCGAGAACGTTCATCCCTTTCTGTCGCTGCCCGACGGTGGCTTGCAAATCCTCGACTTTCTTGTGCTCTTTGAGGAACTCGTTAAGCAACATCGCGTTGATCTGCTCGTAGCGCACGGTGTCGATACCCGTCTTGCCGTGCAAGACCAGGTCGGGATTTACCTCGGCCACCTCCTCCGCGATTAAACCATATTGCGTCATGCCCTTCTTGTCGCTGTTGTATTTGAAGGTTACCGGCTTGAGCGCGTACAGCTCTTCGCTGGCTTTATCCATCGGTTTAATGTCGTGTTTGAACAGCCGGGACGACGGGAGGAAGCCCAACACGTTGAATTGATCAATATACACTGCTTGGGCGCTGCCGGAGTCGCTAACCGGCTCACCAAAGATGCTGCCGATATAGCAGACGTTATCGAGGTCTTGAAAAGGGCCTCCACCATTCACGTCAGAGCCGATTGCGATAATGTGACTGCCGTGTACAACGAGGGTGCCGGCCCCGTTACCGATAGCGACGTTAGAACTACCGTCCACGCAGAATTCGAGCGCATCGTCACCGATGGCCGTGTTAAAGGAGCCTGTCGTGTTGCCCTGCAGAGCCGTATCACCGAACGCAGTATTTTGGTCGCCGTTACTGTTCAGGAGGGCGTTGGTGCCATGAGCGTTGTTGCCGGACCCGCTGACGTTGCTAAAGAGCGCAAAGGCGCCGACTGCGTTATTGTCCGAGCCAGTGTCGTTAAAGACCAGCGCGTCAGTTCCAACGGCCACGTTCTGTGTGCCGGTGGTGTTCAGCAACAGCGCTACAGTGCCAACTGCGGTATTGGAATCCGCGGTGTTGAGGATCAGCGCTCCCGCGCCGACACCGGTGTTGTAGTTGCCGATGTCGACTGAATAGAGCGAATACCAGCCAACTCCTGTGTTTCCCAGGCCGGTGGTAAGGAAACGAAGCGCATTGCATCCTTCCGCTGTGGTGTAATTGGGATAGCAACCGTCTGGTGCCGGACTGACCGCTTGCGCTTCTGGTAAAAGTGCAAGGCAGGCCAACACCGGCAGCATGGCCAGTAATATCGTAATTGGATTTTTCATCTTTTTTAAATCCTTTCGTTGTTTTAGCGTCCGTGAACTCTCCTCATACGCCGGTAGGCCCGCACCCGCGGGCAATCGGCCCCATTAAGAATTCATGATGTCCGCCATATACCTGATTTGGTTCGAAAACTGCTTTTGCCAAAAAATGCTGTGATCTGTCAAGAAAAAATAAAAAAACAGCGGCCGCGCTAGAGGATCTCAACAGAATCTTTTAAATGGTCCACCGGACGGAGTCACTGTGGCGAGCCTGTTTCGATCCCGCTGCTCTCACAGCACGACAGCGGCAAAGCAATCGCTGCAGTCGTGCCGACGCAGCCGCGCCTCCGCGGCGCCCGCTATCGCG
>QHOF01000472.1:2008-4901 GCA_003219335.1 Verrucomicrobiota bacterium
GACGATATCCGTCCAGGAACAGCTTTAAGGTTTGTTCACGACCACTTTTGCCGCCGACTTGCTCATTTCAAGCTGCGCGCTGGCGTTTCTGGGAGTTTTCGAATCCGGCGCGATAACAACGTCGATTCCATCGACACGCTCCAATACGCGCGTGAGATTGCCGGGCAACGCGCAAATTCGCCAGCCAGTTGTGGCCGAAGCACCTAGCTAGGGCCTCGGACTTACTCCGGCGTGGGCGACGGGGACGGCGAAGTAGCCTCCGCCTCAGGAGACGTTGCTTCGGGAGTTGCTGCCGCGCGAGACATCTTCGTCCTTACTGAGTCTTCCAGGCTACGCGGTGTTTGGACGACTCGTTCTTGTAGTATCCTGTCTTTCTCGGCTTTTTCCCGGGAGGTGTCGGGGGGAGCGGCAATCAGGGCCTTAACCTCGGGAGGGAGCTGTTGTATTCTCCTGTCTCTTTCAGCTTTCACCTGCGCGGGGTCCGCAACCTGGCTCCGCGACTGGAAAATCGTGCGGGTGCTTGCGATGGCTTTTTCTCTTTCGGCCAATGCTTTCTCTCTTTCATCTAATGCTTTCTCGCGCGCATCCAGTTCCGCTTTCCGTTGGGCAAGTTGTCCTTCAGCGGCCGAATCTTGCTTTTGGCAGGAGCAAATCATCGCAAGAAAGATGAACACCGAAAGCACGAACATTCTTTTCATATCAGGAGTAAACTATAATTAGTCTTTGGTAATTCTGAGCAAGAAAACGGAAGGTCAACAGCTAGTCAAACGAAACTTAACGTGCCTGCGGCACTGGTGGAGTCCTTTTCCGACCGTTGACAGACCTGCTTCAAGGCGACGAGTTGTAGCCGCCTCGCTGTGTCGAGGCGCTCTTGGCCGCTTTTTGCTAGTCATACGACGACATAGCTTCGTGGCTACAATAATGCAATCCAGAAACCGAAACGGTAAAGCATGTTGGAATTCAGGACTGCGATTATTGCGGCACCGGCACACCGAGTTCGCGCAGTTGCTGCTTCGCGTCTTTGTAGTCCGGCTTGAGTCGTAACGCTTCTGCAAGATGCGCTACCGCTTCCTCTCGGCGACCCATCCGCCCCAGTAGAGACCCTAGAGTGAAATGGGCCGTCGCTGAGTTTCCATTTAGTCGCAGCGCTTCGTTAAACTGCTCGACCGCCTTATCATTCTTTCCAATCGTGGCCAGGACGCAGCCCAGATTATGATGGGCCTCGAAGTAATCGGGACGTATGCGCACCGCGGCGTCGTAGTTCGCTATCGCGTCACCATATTTACCCTCGCCGACAAAGGCGTTGCCCAGGTTGAATCGGGCCTCCGCATAGTCAGGGTCGATCTCCAGAGCGTTTTGATAGTGCGCGATCGCTTCATGGAGCTCTCGTTTTTGCAAAAAAGCGTTTCCGAGGTAGAGCTCTGCTTCCGCAATATGAGGATCCATTTCGAGAATCTTTGCGCGATCGCCTCGTCGACCTGCCCCTTTTGCAAAAGAGCATTCCCGAGATTGGTACGGGCCGGCTTGAAGTCCGGCTTGATTTGCAAGGCCCTTCGATAATGGGAAATCGCTTCGTCAACGGCCCCATTCTGCGGTGGAGCGCCGTTGGCGTACTGTTGATTTTGTACTAAGGCGAGGCCGAGATTGTTGTGGGCTGCTGGGAAATCCGGTTTAACTTTGAGAGCCTCTTCGGATTCAGCGATCGCTTCAGCAAATCGTCCGGATTGCAAGAGGGTTTGGGCAAGGTTGTTGTGAGCGATGTAATTGTTCGAGGTGGTGGCAATCGTATGTTTCCATAGCGTTTCAGTGTCCCGCCAGTAGGACGTCTGTAAATAGCTGCGCGTTGTCAGCACTGTTAGTATCAGCAGAGCAGTTACGGCCAGGACCTCGCGGCTGCGACGCCATTGGTAAAACAATTCCGTCGCGCCCCAAGCCACCAAAATATACAAACCAATCTGCGGCAGGTAGGTGTAACGGTCGGCTCGCACCTGCGATCCTACCTGGATAATGCCAATCATCGGGACCAGCATGCCCAAATACCAAAGCCAGCCTGTCAAAAGGAATGGATATCTTCTACGCCACAGGAAAAAGACTGTGGAAATGATTAGCAGGAGCAGCAAAGCAAGAACTACCTGTGGGACTTTCAGATTACCTTCGGGATACGGATACAAGACCGCCAGGCGCGCCGGCCAAATCATCTGGCCGACGTACACGGCGTAAGAGATCAGAGCGTTACCAACACGCTCCTCGAGAGGCGGTTTAAGGCTCAGGTCCAGGGCTTGTTTCTGCGCGAGAAGCGTCGCTACGCAGGACGCAGCCGACAGCACAAACAGGGGAAGCTTATCGACGACAAGCCGTGGCCATGTGTCTCTCCTCTGCTGCTCCTGGCTCGCCATATTCGGGCGAGCACGGGATGAAGACCGCTGAGTTCTACCCAGGGGCCAGTAATCCAGCAGCAACAGAACAAAAGGCACTGTCACCAACGTCGGCTTACACATCAGGCCGAGGGCGAAAAGAACTACAACCGTTATATACCAGAAAGAGGAAGGCGCGTTGCCGCGCGCGTAACGCGCATAAGCCCAGAGGATCAACACGAAGAACACACCACTGAGCACATCTTTTCGCTCCGACACCCAGGCCACCGACTCGACGCGCAGCGGATGAACGGCAAAGACTGCCGCCACAAACACACTGGGCCAGAGATTGCCAGTGAGCTCCCGAAGGGCGAGAAACAAAAGGATAGCCGCTGCGGCATGCAGTAAGATGTTAGTGAGGTGGTGCCCCCACGGCTGTAAGCCGTAGACCTGGCAATCCAGTATGTGCGAAATCGTAGTGAGCGGATGCCAGTTAGAGGCATGCACGTGGGTGAACGCCCATTGAACCCCGCCTAGCG
>QHOF01000459.1 GCA_003219335.1 Verrucomicrobiota bacterium
TGTAGAGTCTGTCGTCGATGGAGTTAAGTTTGTCCGCGGGATCAACTCGCACCTCCGGGATGTCTTCGAGGAAGAAGAGGCACCCGACAAGGAGGGGCGAAAGGATCTGGCCCAATTCGTAAAGGATAACGCCTGGGGCCATCACGCCTCCTGCACCTGCAAGATCGGCAAGAAGGACGATCCGATGGCGGTGCTCGACGGTAATTTCCGGGTGTATGGCACTCAGGGGTTGCGCGTCGTCGACGCCTCCGTGTTTCCCCGGATTCCCGGTTTCTTCATCGTGAGCGCTGTCTACATGATCGCGGAAAAGGCGGCGGACGCGATTCTGGCCGATGCAAGACGATAAGGAGGTTGAGCCATGCCCGGTCCAGTGCAAAAATTCTTCACGCTCATCGGCTTGCTCAAATATGGGATCGTCTTGTCCCTGCTCTTGATTTACCTGCCACTCACCGCGCTTGAGAAGGTGCCCTTCACTACAAATTATCGGGTGCCCGGCCACGACATCACGGGCAATATGTTCGTCGAGCTGCCGGCGTTCGGGGTTTTTATCGCCACGATATTTCTGCTGGCGGTCGCTTGGAGCGTGATGTTTACGGAAGGGCTGATCGTCAACGGCAGCGAGAATCGTTTCGACAAATCGAAAGCAGCGTATCGAAAACTGCAAACGATACAAGCGCAATCGCCGCAGGACAAACACATACCGCACTGGGCCGACCTGTTTTTCGCTATTCCTGTGACTGGCTGGCAATTTGTATTTTTTACCGTTGTTCTCGGCGGTCCGTCCTTCGCCATCATCGTGTGGCGGGCGGACTCGCCGATTGTCGCGATCTTCATAGCGTTCCTGGCGTTTGTCATTGATTACGTAGGTTTCATTCTGCTCTGCACGCCTGCCGCACTTCTCGATCCCGGCGATCCGCCGTTGCGCGGCTTCCCGCTCGCCGAAAGCATCTGGTCGTGGTTCGGGTTTCCTCTAGGCGGCAAGCCTAGCGCGGATGAGAAAGCCGCAATGGAGGCGGCGCGCTGGGCGCATCGATTGTTTTCGTGGGTGGTCAAGAAGCTTCGGCTATCTTATCTGATCGATCCGAAGACCGGTCTCGCTTATCCCGCCCATTTTCTCTCCACGGTTATGGTAGTTGTCTTAACGGCTCTCTGGATCGGTTTTGACTGGGTCGCTTATCCCGGAAGGTTCGGCATCGAATCCGCGCCGGTTGTGTATGTGTATGCAAGCCTTCTGCTTTTCGTCTGGCTGTTCGCCGCGCTCAATTTTCATTTGGGACGCCTCCACATCTCGTCCATCGCGGTGCTGCTGATCTTTGTCATCATCGGTTACTCGATTTTCAGCGTCGATCACGAGTACGGCGTGACCCGCGAGCAGTCCAAAATCGACCTCCCCAGTCCCGTCGATGCAGCCAAGAAGAGCGGTCCCAACCTGGTGGTCGTCGCCTCCGCCGGTGGCGGTATTTGGGCTGCCGGATGGACTACCTTGGCATTAGAGAAGCTGATCGGGCAACGGTCGCAGTTGGCGCGCGAGATCCGGCTGCTTAGCACGGTATCGGGGGGATCGGTGGGCGCAGCGTATTTTGTCCAGGGGTTGCTCAATGATGAGAAATACCGAAACAAAGGAGAGCTTAGTCCCGACACGCTGCATCAGATACGAATTAAGGCGACGAGTTCCAGCCTCGAAGCTGCCGCCTATGGTGTCGCGTTTCGAGATTTCCCGCGGCTGGTCACAGGCGGGATCTATCACCCGACGCTTGATCGCGGTTATCTACTGGAGCGTGAATGGGCGCGCATCGCTGCAGGCACAGTCCAGGAAGAAGGCGTGAAAAAGGGAGCGAAGGAAGATGGAGAGTGCTGGGCCGATTTGAAAAAATGCAGCTTTCTGCATCTCGGCGAGCCCATCGGTAAGGGTTTGATCCCGGCGGTGATCTTCAACGCGACGGTTATGGAGTTGGGACGAAGACTCATGATTACCCCCTTAGACTTCGCGCCGAAAGGTTTGGGCCGGGAAAGAGGACAGACGTTAGCAGATTTTCTTTTTGGGAATTCACTGCCCGGCGCGGCAGAACCGGCGGCGAATCTTCCGTTCTGGAGAGCGGCGCGCCTTTCGGCGACCTTTTCGTTCGTCAGTCCCGCCGTGCGAACGAATGTGATCAACAAAAGAGAAGGAGAGGAAGAGAGCGTATGGCGGCAGCATCTGGTGGACGGCGGGTACTACGACAACTTCGGCGTCGCCTCGGCGCTCGATTGGCTCCAGCCTGTGCTGGAATCGCGCCGCGAAGGAAAAGATGGGTTGAATTTTTCCCGCGTTCTCATCGTTCAGCTTCGAGGTTTTGCCGGAGTGCCTGAGGAGCAGATCAAACCGTCGCCCGGCGCCAAGGCCGCGCTGATCGGCCCGCTTGACGCGCTTTTCTCGATCCGCGAAGGCGTTGCGGTGTCGCGCAACGTCATCGACGTGGACCGATTCATCGACCGCTGGAACCGGGAGCTCAAAGGTAAAGTCGAATTGAAAACCGTCGAGTTCGTGCCGGATAGCAAACAGACTGCCGGCCCATTATCGTGGCATC
>QHOF01000460.1 GCA_003219335.1 Verrucomicrobiota bacterium
CTTCAGCGGAATTTATCCGATCAACACCGGCGACTTCGAACATTTGAAGACTGCGATTGGGAAGCTGCGCCTGAACGACGCCGCCTTTGTTTATCAACCGGAAAGCTCTGTTGCGCTTGGCTTCGGTTTTCGCTGCGGATTTCTAGGGCTACTTCACATGGAGATCATCCAAGAGCGGCTTCGGCGCGAATACAACATGGACATCATCGCGACCAGTCCAAGCGTGGTCTATGAAGTGCTGACCACGCCTGGCGAAAAACTGTTGATCGATAATCCAGCGCATCTGCCCAACCCGAGCATGATCCGCGAAATTCGGGAGCCGATTGTAAGGGCGTACGTGCTCTGTCCAAATGAAAACATCGGCGACATCCTGAAGTTGATTCTCGAGAAACGCGGCCAAATGCGCACCGAGTCGCTCGATACGCGCCGGGTGATGTTGCATTGCGAATTGCCGCTCAACGAAATTCCTGTCGATTTCAATGATAAGATTAAAAGCATTACGCGCGGCTACGGCTCGATGGATTATGAACATGCCGGCTACCGGGCGGCGAAGTTGGTAAAACTAGACCTACTCGTGAACGGCGAACCGGTCGATGCGTTCTCGACAATCGTGCACAGGGATCGGGCCGAGGCGCGGGGACGCCAGCTGGCGGCCAAGCTGAAGGAAGTGATTCCGCGGCAGCTTTACCAAGTGGCGATCCAGGCGGCCATTGGCGGGAAAATTATTGCGCGCGAGAGCGTTTCGGCGTTACGAAAAAACGTGACGGCGAAGTGTTACGGCGGGGATATCACCCGCAAACGCAAATTGCTGGAGAAACAAAAGGAAGGAAAAAAACGGATGAAAAGCATCGGGAAAATCAACATTCCTCAAGAGGCATTCATTGAGGTGCTGAAGGCGCAATGACTCATCGCTCTAGAAAGTAAGAGATTCCTCGACTTCGCTCGGAATGACAGAAGGCTAATGTTTCTAAGTCATGTTCACATCGCGTTACGTTAAACACAGCCGTCTCCTCCTGCGGCACGCACGGAAATACCTGCGCTACAAGGACGATCTGCTCAGCGGCGCGGATCGGGAACAAATCGTCGCGGAGATGAAGAATCTTCGTGACGCGTTGCGCGGAAAAGACCGCGAGAAAATTCACGGCACAGCTGATGTGCTGGATAAGACGCTCCACCGGCTGACGCCCGTGACCTGGGAGTCGCATTGGCGGGAGAATTGCGAGGTGATCCTGGTGGCCATCGTTGTGGCCGTAGGCATTCGCTCTTATTTCTTGCAGCCGTTCAAAATTCCCACCGGCTCCATGCAACCGACCTTAGACGGGATTGTTGGTCATCCCAGCACCGAGCCGCCGCCAAATATTCTGCAACAGATCGGCGAGTTCATCGTGCGGGGTCGCAATTACATCAACGTGGTCTCGCATGAGGATGATCAAGTTTTTGAAATCACGTCCAAAAAAGTGCTGTTTTTCTTTACCTTCTCGCGGCTAATCTGCCAGCGGCAAAGCTTTCTGGTGTATGCCCCGCCGGATACGCTCACTCATGATTTCAATGTTTTTCCAGGTCGCATTTATCGCCGTGGTGAGATCATAGCCAGAGGCGCAATCGACACAGGGGACCAGGTTTTTGTGGATAAATTTACCTACAACTTTGTGAAGCCGCATCGCGGCGATGTTTTTGTTTTTAGGACCAACCATATTCCAGGAATTCGAGAAGACCCAGAGGCAGGCGCGCCATTTTATATCAAGCGGTTGGCCGGTCTGCCCGGTGACCGTTTGCGAATCGACCCGCCGTTTCTCTATGCGAATGGGAGGAAAGCGGAGGGCTACGGTTTTGCTCGGGTAATGTCGGCGAAACCTCCCTATCGCGGCTACGCGCTTGGTCGTGAATATCTGTCGCAGCCTGATCGGTCGTTTACCGTGCCGCGCGACGGCTACTTTGCCCTAGGCGATAACAGTTACAACAGCTACGACAGCCGCTATTGGGGCGCTGTGCCGGACGCGAACCTGGTCGGGCGCGGTTTATTTGATTATTGGCCGTTTTATCCGCACTGGGGGCTAATTCGCTAGGGACAGACTGTTGAAATACGGCGCGTGCCTCTGCTTTCTTACTCTTACTCTTGCTCATGGTCCTGCTCTTACTCGAAGCCGATTCGGAAGAGTATAAGCAAGAGCACGAGTAAGAGGAGCTCCTGCTGAGATGTGGCAAACTGCACCGCGCCTGTATCCCATACTGGGACTTTGCGGCGGATACGCGCTTGTAATGCTTTTCAATCCGGTGCGGCGGGCAATTGGAGACGGCTTTCGCTGCATCGGGCGCTACAAGCGCATCTGGATCACTTATGCGCTGCTTGGGTTTGCCTATTTCGTTTTTCAGTTCGTCACGTTCACGCCAATTCGAAACTGGTCTGATCTCGATCTAGGCCAGATCGCCTCATTACCTCACTGGTACTGGCCGCGGTTTGCGGAGATTTGGAGAGAAACGCCGCTGCCTGCCTTGGAAGGGGTCGCAGGAATCTTCGATAACGCCACCACCACCTATCCGCTCTCGGTCGTGGCTGCGGTGTTCATGCTAATCAACTGGCGCGGGCTACACGGCGCGCTGGTCCGAGCCCTGTGGAAACGCTACCGCTGGTGGGGTCATCTCATTTATTTGATTCTGCTGCTGAGCGCGGTGGCGTCGCTCCTGAAGCCGATTGTATTCTGGCGATTACCGGAGTGGAGCGCTCTGGTTCCGGCTGCCGGGCTGCTGCGAATCTCGGCCACAGTGGACGCGAGTGCATTTATTTTCGAATACCTCGTGGGAGTTTATATCCAAGTGTATCTCATCAGCGTGTGTCTGGCCTGGATCAAGGGGGTTAGCTTTGAAGAAGGGGAACTCTTCCGCTTCGCCATGCGGCGCTTCAGTTATGTTTTAGAATGGGCCGGCATTGTCGCTGCAGTCAGCACGTTGATCGTTCGGTTGCCGCTCGTCCTTG
>QHOF01000461.1 GCA_003219335.1 Verrucomicrobiota bacterium
GACCTGAGGCGAAGACTGCGGCTGGGGCGAAGACGAATTGTTAGCGCTGGGGTAAGGGTATTGAACGGAACCCGGCGGATACTGTACGGGGACGGGATCACAGCCAACCAGCATGATAAAAAGCCCGACTAAAAATAATCCCGAGCGCGTATTCATCGCCTGGACCTTGTTCGCAGATCTTACTTTATTTCACTCGCTGGTACCATTTCCTTCTTAGTATTCACGGCTTTATTTTCAGCCAAGGAGGAAGGACCGTAGCTTGCCATACTTCTGACCTCTTCTTCAACCGAAACGAACGGAGAAGCAACGGAGGGGGGCTCCGCATTGGCGACTTGCTCCTGCCCGACAACTTGACCATCCTTGAAGAGGTATCGACCCGTGATCTTACCCTGGTAGCTCTGATCCTCCAGTTGCTCAACCCGCTCACCGTTCTGAAAATTGACCCAGACATCGACTCGCCGATCAGCATTGGTGTCTGCTTCCTGGCGAACGATTTGACCTTTTTCGTAGAAAATTCTCAGGTCGAAGAAACCATCTCCGTCGGTATCGCGTTCTTCGCGAACAAGCTCATTGTCTTTAAAATAGTAAAGCGTGTCCCACTTTCCAGTTCCCTTTGTGTCCCGCAAGCGTTTCTCGAGTCTGCCTTGAGAGAAATTTTCAATCAGGTCGATACGGCCGCGCCCCGAAGAGTCTTCCTCCCGCCGGATCACTTCGTCACCTTGAAAGTAAACGATCCTGCTTACCTTGCCGTCGCCACGCAGGTCCTCTTCCTGCTTGACCAGCCGGCCATCCCGATAATAGCCCCATAGATCGACTTTGCCGGTGTGCTTGCGATCGAGTTCCTTCCTGACCAACTGGCTGTTTTCAAAGTAGGAAAAACTGTCGGGCTTACCGCTCCCACTTGTGTCTTCGTCTACGCGACTGATTTGACCGTCGCGAAAATAGACTGTGCGCTGCGCAGTGCCGGATAGCTTCGCGTCCTCCTCGCTCCGTACCGGCTGGCCATTTAGATAATAGACCCAAAGACTAGGTTTGCCAGCATGGATGGTATCTTGGCCTTTCCTCTCAATCTCGCCCTTGGCGTTAAAAAAAATCCAGGTATCGATCCGGCCATCATTCTTGCTGGCAATCTCTTCGCGCCCAGGCTTGCCACCTTCGTAGTAAACGAAAATATCGGGTTTCCCATCAAAATTGACATCTTGCTCGACCCGCTCGATTTGACCTTGCCGGTTATAGTAGGTCCAACGATCCATCTTGCCGTCGCCATTGGTGTCGCGCGCTTGGCGGATAACGTTGCCTTGCTCATCATAATAAAAGCTCGCCACCGGCTGTTGGCTGCCTGCGGGGTGAGAGGTTAAAGCGATAGATAAAAAGATCGGTAGGAAAAGGGCGGCGTTAAATAGATACCGCTTCATCGCACTTTGTTAGACGGCGATGTAGATACAACACTAAGCAGACTTCGAGGAGTCGTGGTTGTCTTTCGGGTTGTCCGAGCTTTCAAGGGGAACTCTCTCGGAATCGTTCACCGCTTTTTTGAATCCCCTGATGGCTTCTCCGAGAGATTTTCCCAGATCGGGAAGCTTGCTCGGACCGAAAACGATCAAGGCGATCACGAAGATAACAATGAGCTCCGGCATCCCAATGCTTCCGAACATATGCTACCCCCTACTTAGATTTGTACGCTACGCCCTGACGTAAGGGATGTCAATGCATCCTCGTCCGCACGTAGAGGTGACAATATCGTCATCGTCCCTAAATCAATGGTAGTCACTTGGGCCATCATACAGCTCTGCTAGAAACTGTGCCGTTCTATCATTCATTAGTGGTTCCAGGAACACCGGGGGTTCGGAAGAAGAGCAGAGAACTTTCGCGATATTGTGTTCAATGGAGAACTAGGTTATAAAACGCCTCATGTGTTATCGGCCCATTGTGGAGATAATCGTGGGTCTTTGGCTCGCGGTGAACCTCTTGGGCTGTCTAGCGGTTGACGACTCCGATCTTCATATCGCCTCGTCGTCAACGATGGTTTCGACCAGCCTGGATACTCCCGACGACTTAAAGCATCAGTCAGTGTTTCCCTTGCCTGTTCACGGCGTCGCGTTTAACGCTACGTGCGATCCTAGTTCGCTGCGGAATGGCTTTCTAAGAACGCCGCCGGTTTCAAGGCAAGATTTCAAGCCTCACCGGGTAAACTGCGTATTTCTCTTGTGACCTTCTGACATTTCCGGGTCTCGTGAGCTCCGCAGCCATGACTAGGAACATGCCGGCGCTCTCGAATCCAGTGACTGTTTACTACCACCCCGGTTTACGGGCTGAAAGGAAAACTTTTATGAATGCGAGAACGGTCGTCAGAAGGCAAGAGCGGGCGCAAAAATCAAGCATAAAAAACTTCGACCGCAAACACGAAAATATTCCGGCTCCAAGCAGCAGGCCGCAGCTCAAGAAAATACCGCTGCTCGATTTGACC
>QHOF01000464.1:0-2548 GCA_003219335.1 Verrucomicrobiota bacterium
GTAGAAAGAAGACGAGGCTCCTAATAAATAACCTATCCGGTGGAGTTTCGTTGGTTGCTGCGCCTCGACGAGAGAAAAAGTAAGCAGAAAGACAGTAAGCAGTAAGTAGATAACGCTCCTACGCATTGTTTCGCTCCTGATTTTTGCGGCTCACGGATTGCTGTTCACCGATCGCTGTCATTTTATGACTTTATCTGCCCGGTACAGAACCGTCTGCGGAATCGTGAGACCGATCTGTTTCGCCGTTTTCAAATTGATCACCAGCTCGAACTTCGTCGGCTGCTCGACCGGCAGTTCTGCCGGCTTTACGCCTTTGAGAATTTTGTCCACATACGTTGCTGCGCGCCGGTAACTCTCAGCATCGTTGGCCGAATAGGACATCAGGCCACCAGCTTCTACGAACCGACTTACCTCGGACATTGAAAGCAACCGGTTCTTTATCGCAAGCTCCGCGATCTGCTTTGGGTAACGACTAAGCAGGACAGTCGTAACCGTGATGAGCGCATTGGCGTGCGCTTTGGTCGCAGTTTGAAACGCGGTCTCCAAATCAGGGATCGGACCCCGTACCTCTAGCGATTGAAGCTGTATCTTTAGTGCGCGCGCCGCAGCGTCATACTCTTTAAAAGCAATAGCTGCTGCAGGGTCGTCCGCCTCCCAAAGGACTCCGACGCGCGATATCCCCGGAACCACCTCCTTGAGGAATTCCAGCCGTTTTCCGCCTAAGTCTCGGGTGAGTCTGGTGAGCCCCGTGATATTTCCGCCTGGGCGCGCCAAGCTATCGACTAGCCCAGTTGCAACTGGATCCACAGTAGCCACCATAACAATGGGAATCGTCTTGGTCGCCTGCTTGGCTGCGCGGATCGATGGTAGAGCTACCAAGACAAGGACATCAACCTTGAGTTGCACGAGCTCGGCTACAAGACTTGGGATACGGTCCAACTTTCCCTCAATGTAGCGATACTCAACCAGCACGTTTTTCCCCTCAATATAACCGAGATCGCGCAGCCCTTGCCGAAATGCCTCGACCCAAGGCCCGGGAGTGTCGGGATCACCACTTACTGCCAGAAATCCTACCCGCGGGACTTTTGTTGGCTGCTTCGCCTGGCCGGTATAGCTAAGCGCAAAGAGGAAAGTGCAAAGCGCGACAGAAAAGAATTTGTTCCGATCAGATCTTCTAATCGAAAATCCAAAATCTAAAATCCAAAATTGTTTCACTTGATTATCCTGTCCGCTCGCGCCAGCACGTTCGGCGGAATCGTCAGGCCGATTTGCTTGGCAGTCTTGAGATTGATCACCAGCTCGAACTTCTTCGGTTGTTCCACAGGCAGATCGGCGGGCTTGGCACCCTTGAGGATCTTGTCGACATACATCGCAGCGCGGCGAGACGATTCGCCGCTAATGGGGCCATAGGCCAGGAGGCACCCCTCCTCTGCCCACGGCGCATTACTGCCTATTGCTGGCAAACGGCTCTGTGCCGCAAGGTCAGTAATTCGTTTTCTATAAAGAGACAGGAAACCAGATGCCGGGATAATGACAGCTTCGGCGCGCTTGCTTCTTAACGTGCCAAATACGCTATCAATCTCATCGGGCCCACCCAACTGAAAGGCTAGCAGTTGCACGCCCAAAGAGCGGGCAGGGCTCTCCATCTGCTTGAAATAAAGTTTCCAATTTGGACTAGACGAATATGCTAACACGGCCATCCGAGAAGCTTTGGGAATAGCTTCCTTTGTCAGCTCCAGTAGTTTCCCACTCAACTCCGGCGCGAGAATCGATGTCCCCGTAATATTTCCACCAGGGCGTGCCAGGCTGGCGACAAACCCTAACTCAACCGCATCACTCACACCGGCCATGACAATAGGGATCGTCGCAGTCGCATTCTTAACCGCCCGGACAGTCGGATTGCCACCAGAGGTGAAAATGGCAATCGACCTTTATCTGGACGAGTTCGCTTGCAAGTTCGGGTAGCCGGCCGAACTTTTCTTGCTTGAAGCGCCATTCAATCATTATAGTTTGTCCTTCGATGTAACCGAGTGACTGCAAACCCTGCAGGAATGCTTTCTCACTGGGGCCCGGACCGGAGCGCGTAGCTATGTAAACGACGCGTGGAATCTTCTTCGACTGCTGTGCCTGAACCGGAAGGGAAAGCGACAAGAGCAAAGTGCAAAGCGCGAGAGAGAAAATTTTATTCCACTCGGATCGTCCAATCGAAAATCCAAAATCGAAAATCCAAAATGCTTTCATCTGATCACCTTATCCGCCCGGAACAGCATCGACTGCGGAATCGTTAGGCCGAGCTGCTTCGCGGCTTTGAGGTTGATGACAAATTCAAATTTAGATGGCTGCTCGACGGGAATATCAGCAGGTTTAGTCCCTTTCAGAATTTTGTCGACGAAGACAGCCGCACGGCGGTAAAAATAAATCAAGTCCGGTCCGTAACTCGCAACACAACCGTCTTGCGCCCATTCCGCTTGTTCGCACATCGCCGGCAGCCGGTGCTTAAGCGCAAGCTCCACAAGCTGTGTGCGGTAATTCAACGTCAACGAGCCCT
>QHOF01000464.1:2562-4029 GCA_003219335.1 Verrucomicrobiota bacterium
GCTTGGCCATCGCAACGTAGGCATTCTCAAATTCATTACGATCTTTTACCTCTACGGCGTGGACTTTTACCCCTAACTGGCGAGCGGCCGTCTCGGTCTCCCTGAGTTGATCTTGATCACCTGGGCCGGGATCCAGAAGGACGGCCACTCGCGATGCCTGAGGAAGGATTTCCTTTAATAACTCGATTCGTTTTCCACTTAAGTCCGGGGCAAGGCTAGTCGAGCCGGTGATATTCCCTCCTGGCCTAGCGAGGCTAGCAACCAGCCCAGACCCAACCAGATCCCCGGCACTCGCCACGACGATAGGTATCGCGGCAGTTGCGTTCCCGGCAGCTTGGGCTGCCGACGCGCTCGCCGTTAAGATGACATCAACTTTCAGACGGACCAACTCAGCAGCAAGACCGGGGAGCCGATCTGATCTTCCCTCGGCATAGCGGTACTCGATCTGAATATTCTTTCCTTCGATATAGCCCAGATCGCGAAGCCCCTGGCGGAAGGCTTCGTTACGGGTAGCAAAGATGGATGGTGTGTCAGTTCGAAGAACCCCAATTACCGGAACCTTCCTTGCCGTCTGCTGCGCCTCAGCTGACAAGGAAAGCGCCAAGAAAACAGCCCCTAGCGTAACGGAGAAAATTTCTCTGTTCATTTGTTTCCGCTCGCGCCTTGCGCTTATCGCCTTGTGGTCACTTAATGACTTTATCCGCTCGAAACAGCACCGACTGCGGGATCGTGAGACCGATCTGTTTCGCCGTCTTGAGATTTATCACCAGCTCGAACTTCGTTGGCCGTTCCACCGGCAGGTCAGCAGGCTTGGCTCCCTTGAGGATTTTGTCGACATAGGTGGCCACGCGCCGGTAGCTGTCCGCGAGGTCCGCCCCGTAGTACATGAGCCCACCAGCATCTAAAGCTTCTCTGTTGGTGTACACCGACGGTAGCCGGCTCTTTAACGCAAAGCCTACGATCCGTTTTTCGTTAACATTCATCAGCAAACTCCTGAGCACATAGAGTCCATCCGGGCGCTCCTTGCCCATCGCAGCAAAAACCTTATCGAAATCGTCCGTGCCTCGTATCTCCCAAGCCTGAATAGTCAACCCCAGCGCACGCGCGGCGGTCTGGACGTCTTTCAGCTGGAGTATATTGGCCGGAATGGCCGGATCGTAAAGGATGGCGACACGGGCAATTTTGGTAACGGCTTCTTTGAACAGCTCCAGCCGCTTCCCGCCTAGTTCTCCGGAAAGGGTTGAAACGCCAGTGACGTTGCCGCCGGGGCGGGCAAGGCTTTCAACGAAGCCTGCCTCGACAGGATCAGGCCCAGCGCCCGCCATAACGATGGGAGTCGTCTTGGTCGCGTTCATGGCCGCCCGGATTAGCGTGTTCCCTCCTGCTACCACGATGATATCAACCTTGAGATGCACCAGGCCGGCCGCAAGATCGGGGAACCGTTCCTGCTTCCCCTCTGCATATCGG
>QHOF01000473.1 GCA_003219335.1 Verrucomicrobiota bacterium
CGCGGTCAATCCGATCTTCTTGCTGGCCGAACGCGAACGGATCGCGGAGACGGAAAAAATGGCTGGCGGAGCCTTGGCATTGCCCTGTGAAGAAGAAGACATGGCTGTCCCGCACATTTTGAAGGACGGCGCGGATTCCATTGGCGTGGCTGGCGCGGCTATCCGCGTTTACGTCAACATCGGCATGTTTTCCGAGTATTGGCTGACGCGCCACGACCGGCTACTCGGGCTGGTGCAGCAGAAGCCATTCGAGATCCCGTATGCGCAGAAGCATTCCGTTTTTTGGCGCGCGACTGAGCAACGCGTTGGGAACATCGCGGCGTTTTTCCGCAAATTGCAACCGTTTCATCTCGCGGATGCGCCGGGTGGCGCCGCATACATCACCGCCGATCAAACACAGATGACGCGTGGCAAGGAAGTCTTCGCGGAAAGCTGTGCGGCCTGTCACTCGAGCAAACAACCGCCGCCAAATATCGATCCGCGCTCCGGCGAAGGAAAAGCCTGGTTCCGCGCGGCGGTGATGGCACCGGATTTTTTAGACAACAACTTTCTATCGAACGACCGGCGTTATCCTTTAACCAAAATCGAAACGAATTCTGCGCGGGCGTTTGCGACCAATGCGAAAGCCGGCCAGATCTGGGACAACTTTTCCTCGCTGACTTACAAGCAACTTTCGCCCGTGGACGAACTGGAATTTTTTAACCCCTTCGATCAAACGCATCCGATTAAATTCAAAGCGAAAGAAAAAAATGTTGGCCCAGGTTATTATCGGACGCCATCGCTGTGCAGTGTCTGGAGTTCCGCGCCGCTGTTGCACACCAACATGCTTGGGAAATTCACCGGCGACCCCTCGGTGGCGGGGCGCATGGATGCGTTTAACGATGCGATCGAAAAATTGCTCTGGCCGGAGAAACGCAAGGGACCAGACTCTATCTGGCGCACAAGCCAGCGCTGCTACCTGCATATTCGCAGGGAATACGTTCCTTGGGCCTTGCGCTTCCGCTGCGGCGGAGACGGATACCTCAACCTAGGTCCCATCCCCGCAGGAACACCAGTCAACCTCATTGCAAATCTCAAGCCGGGCTTTTGGGATATGCTAACTTTGGTTCCAAGAATTAAAGCAGACTTGGACAAGATTCGCGATCAACAGTTGGACGACGAAGCCGCGAGGAAAGTGTTCGCCAATCTTGTTCCTGATCTCATCAAAGCAAACAAATGTCCGGATTTTATCGAGGATAAAGGTCATTACTTCGGGACAGATCTGACGGACACCGATAAGGGTGCGCTGATCGAGTTTTTGAAAACGTTTTGAAGAATATAGACAACGAAAGTCAGTGGTGCCCTTTTCGCCCCGACGCAGCGGACTTGGAAAGGATTGGAGAAGACGTGGCGGAGATTCCCGACATTCAGCAAAAACTTCTGGCCAACAATGGGGATCTCAAATTTCCAGATCGCGTGGCGCACCAGTACCAAATCGCTGGCAGCAGGGTTGTTTTCCAAGTCGCGAACGATCTTCCTGAAATCTTGCGCGGTGTCGGGCTTTTCCAACCCGGCGCGCAGCATTGCGGCGTCGGCCGACTCTCCACTGGCCTGGGCACGCCGCATGTGGAAACCAATCCCGATTTTCTCGGCATCATGGTCGCTTTTCAAACACCGGACGGGCAGCGCGTGGATTTTCTCGGCATCAATAATCCGACGGCGCCTACTGATGATCACCGGGCGTTCATGTCGGTTCTTTATGCGACCGGAGCGTCAGCCGCTGCGGATGTGCCTTTTATCGGAAAACTGGGCGCGCATGAACTCGCGAATCTCGCCGCGCAGGAAACCGAATTTGGCCTTGCGCTAGCGCGTCGCATGGGCGTGATCAAAGCCGACAAGACTTTGCACCACCTGACGACACAAACGCTGCCCACCGCTTTCTCCAGCACGGCGTATCAAAGGTACTGGACGGGCATCGTCGAAGTCGGCGGAACCGGGAGCAAATTCACTTTCGTTCCTACCCGCGAGGAAAATCATCCTCCGGGTTTTCACCCTGGCCCACGCCATCTGAGTGAGGAATGGAAAAACAGACAACTGGGAGGCGACGTCGAGTTTCAATTATTTTGGATTCCCTTCTTAAGCGAAGAAAAAACCCCGACAAAAGCACTGACGCAGCGGTGGCAGGAAGATCATAAGCAATTGGTCGGCAGACTGGTGTTTCCCAAAACCGACCTTGACTCGGAGGACGCCAGGCTCTGGGCGATTCGCTACGGCAATGGGTGCCAATCCTGGCAATTGGGTTGCGGACAAACTAAACAGCATCCAGGAACCGGCGAGCGAATTCGGTGTCGCGAGGAAGATCGCTTACCAAAAGAGCCAGGAAGGCCGAGGCGCCTTAGGGCCGAATTTTTATGAATCGGTTTTCAGCACCGGCCAAATCGCCTCTGAACTGGCACAGGAGTTGAAAAGACGTCATGACATCAAGCTGAAAGCAGGTCACATTTGCCAAGCTCCGTAATCGGAACGTGGCAGTTTCGAGCCAAAAAATCATTGAATAAATCTTCGTGATGCCATAAGACGATCAACAAGCGGCCGCTGCGGGAATCCGCTTCGCACGAAGCAGCCGAATTGGTTGAGATAATTTTCTTGAGAAATCATCGGATATCTGAAAACAATGGAATTTCACCCCTAACGAAAGGAACAAATTATGGCTGTCACAGTTGCCGAAATGTTAAAAATGTCGCAGCAGCAGTTGGACGATCTCTTCACTCAAAGTCCCGTGGGTGAAATTCCGAGCGGCGAAGCAAAAGGCACGGCGATCGTCGCGCCGGGGACAACTTACACGGAGAGCATCGCCAATTTCATCAATCATTTTGCGTGGCAGGGGAAAGTGTTCGATCCGGCCAAGGGCGTTTTGCGAAACAAGATTCTGCCCTTCGGACTGAACGCGATCATCGCCAAGGTCTATAAGGGACCCAGCTGGCTGGATAACAAGGAGTGCATTGTTCTTGATTATTCGGAGACGTCGCTCGTCGCGCATTGGGTCCGTGATGAGATCCGCGAAGTCGCGCCGCACATTTACCTGGGCAAAGTTTATTTGGGCAAAAAACGATTGATCGATTTTGCGCTTGAATTTCCCGCATCGGCGTAATCAGATCGTACGGCCATCGGAGGTGCCGTGAATTCGAACGTCAGCCGCCCAATGCCGCGCGCCAATACTGGCTCGTGGTTCTTAAATTGGGTGAGCAATACCGTGATGTTCTTTTTGCAGATGGAACGCCGGATCGATCCGTGGCTCCGCCCGGCATTCGACGCCACTCTTCGCGATCCGATCGCGCGCCTCGTCACAGCGTTGATTAACAAGCAGCGCAAGGATGAAGGCTTGAAAATCGCCGAGGAAAAACCGCTGCCGAACGAGGAGGAATATCTCGATTCAATCATCTCGAGCTTTACCACCCAGATGCGCGGACTCTGGAAACCAGGCGGGTTTGAGCGTGGTGGCAACACCAAAACACAGGGGATTGTGCGAGGCGAGTTCATCATTCACGACAATCTTCCGCCGCAGTTTCGAGACGGCATTTATGCCAAACCACAAACGTTCCGCTGCTGGGTGCGTTTTTCCGGGCCGGGTCCTTACATCACCCCGGACATCGACGATGTGGGCTTCATGAGCATTAGCATCAAACTCATGGGTGTGCCCGGGCCGAAGTTGATGGATGAGGAGAAATTTACGCTCGACATGTTTTGCGTTTCCACGCCGACGTTTGTCACACAGGACGTGAAATCGAACGCGCACCTGCAAAAATGGAGCGTTCAAAACGCGCAGTTTTTTCATTTCGTCAATTTCGAGCAGCCCCACATCCTGGACATGATCATGCAGGGGCTGTGGGTGAAAACGCAGAGCAGCCCCTTTGAAGCGCCTTACTTTAGCTGCGTGCCGTATTTGTTAGGCGAAGGCCAGGCAATGCAATATTCGGTCTGGCCGAAGACGACGAAGAAAACGCCGATCCCCCGGCTGCCGTTGCGTCCGCCGGATGATTATCTGCGCGCCGCAATGGTCAAAGCGTTGAATGAGGGGGACGTGGAACTGGACTTTCGCGTGCAATTGCAGACCGATCCGTTCCTGATGCCGATTGAGAACAACGGGGTGTTCTGGCCGGAGAGACTTTCGCCGCGAGTCTCGGTGGCAACGCTGCGACTTCCGAAGCAGAAGTTCGATTCGCCGGCGCAAATGGAATTCGCTAAACAACTTTCTTACAACCCGTGGCACACCATCGCCGAGCATCGCCCTTTGGGTAATCAAAGTCGCGCCCGAAAACGCATGTATCTCGAGCTATCCACTCTGCGGCACAACATGAACAACGTCCCTCATTACGAGCCGAATGGGGATGAGGTGTTCGAGTAGAAGACCAGCGAAATTCTATCGATTTGAGATTCAGCCACAAATAGCGCCAGAGGCGCGCCATGTTTATAGACTCGTGAACAAGACAAATATCAAGCTCCGTAGGAGCGGCATGTTTCCTGGCTCTAATGCCACATGTCGCTCCTACCGGAGCTTTGGGCTCTGCTTTCCTGCACCTATAAACATTTCGCGCCTACGGCGCTCGCCGAATTTTGCACGAACCAAC
>QHOF01000004.1 GCA_003219335.1 Verrucomicrobiota bacterium
AATCTTTCCATCTACGATGAAGCATTTATCTGGGCACTCGCCTTCTCGCTGGCCGCGATTTTTTTCGCTTTCCGCTCGCGACAAGCCACGGGTAGCGCCCTCACGCGCGCACTGCTGCGATTCTCGCTGTGTGCCGGTGGTGCTTTGCTGTCCCGAGTCACGTTTGGTGCGCCTTTCATCCTAATCGCGCCATTCCTTGCCCTGGGAGTTCGGCGGGAGAATCGAACGCGCAATCTCATGGCGCTGTTTCTCCCGCTTGGCGCCGCGCTCACCTTTTACGTTTGGCTAAGCTACGCAAAATTCGGCAGCCTCACTGGGGTCAACTACGACTACTACATCAACCCAGTTCACAGGGAGTTTGCTCACAAATTTGGCGTACTCAGCCCGCGCCGGATTCCATACAGCTTCGCTGACTACTTCAGCCTGCGTTTTCCGTCACTCCAGCGTGAACCGCCTTTCCTGGCGGCGGATCGCCGGTTCTATGATTACCCATCCCTTTATTCCAACAACTTCAGCGAAGTATATCTCCCTGTTCTGTGGTGTTCCGGTTGGCTTGTTTTCGGCGCGATTGTGGGAATCACACGTCTGGTTCGACGCGGCACCGTCTTTGAGCGGATCGCGGCCACAGCTTTTTTTGCTCAATTCCTTTGCGTCTTATCGTATTTTGCGCTTGCCCAGCGGTACGCCGCTGATCTCTATCCTTTCCTGATCTTCTCTTTCATCATGTTTCTCCGTTCGGGGAGTTTGGCATTACTCTGGTGGCGTGCTGTAATAATGGGACTGATTGCTTTCTCGATCGTCTTAAACTCTCTTGCGACCGTTTCCTGGCTGGTTGACGCTGACCAAAACGTGCCGCCGGAAACCAGATTTGCCTGGGAAGAGTTGCTAGGGCGGCGTTCACTTGAGAAATGGAAGTGAGAAATCATGACAACCAGCGACGCCAAAAAACGTCAACGGGAACTTTGTATGCCACTCAGCCTGTCGTTGTTGGCCGCCGTCGCCTTTTATTTCTCGACTAAGGCGACACTGCACGATCTGGATTACACGGCCGACATCGCCTCGGCTCTGCTGCGCGGTCACCTGGGTTTTCGGGAAAAACCGCCCGATTGGCTCAATGAAATGATTCCGTGGGGAGGCAGATACCATTCCGCTTTTCCGCTGGGAGCGGTGCTCAGCATGGTCCCAATTGCGCTTCTGCAAAAAGTGTCCCTGATTCATGATTTCCCCGGACACATTTTGTCGGCGCTAATTGCTGGGGTTAGCGTTTATTTCTTTTTTCAGCTCGCGAAAGCATTTGGGCCTGAGTATTCCAGCTTGGAACGCACGCCACTGATTCGACGCATTTTGCTGGCCCTGTTTCCGATTTTTGGAACATGGACGTGGTGCAACCTCGGATTCGGCGGCGCGTGGCAAATCGCTCTGGGCCTCGCTTTGCTCGGACAAGCCGCAGCGCTCTATTTCACCCTGGTGCGACCGTCTCCGTTCATCGCGGGGAGCTTCTTTGCTCTGGCCTTCGGCAATCGCACGGAGCTGCTCATCACGTTACCTCTTTATATTTATTTTCTATGGCGCCAGCCAAATGACACAACGTTCAGTTGGAAAAAGTTGAAGCGCGCATTTCGGGAAAACAGCCCGATGCTTACCCGCTTCCTGAGCTTGCCCGTAGCGCTCGCGCTGCTGACCGCCGCCTATAACTTCGCGCGGTTCCATTCCATTTTCGATTTTGGCTACATTCACATTCCCGAAGTGCGCAAGGAACCCTGGTACGAGCACGGGCTGTTCTCCGTCCAAGCTATTCCCTGGAACATCTACACGATGCTGTTTCAAGGGTTCGACAGCATCACTTATTTCCCGTACATCCGCCCGAACGGGTTCGGCTGCTCAATCTTCCTTGCCAGCCCTTTCCTCTGCCTTCTTTTTCGCCAAGGCGGGAGATACAAGGTGCCAGCATGGCTGGTGATTGCCCTCTTAACGCTCGTCCTCTGGTGTCATGGCAATCCCGGAAGCTGGCAATTCTCATATCGTTACGCCATGATTCTGGTTCCCTGGATTTTTCTGCTGCTGACGGGCAACGGCCCAGCGAAAATCACCGTTAGCGAGGTCTCGCTTTTCGCTGTCTCAGTTGCTATCAATGGAATGGCTACCTGGCTATTTCTCTGGACCGACCAAATCCAGCCGTGATTCTGCGCCCGCGAAATTTTTCCGGTGAACAGTGATCTGTGAAACAGTGTAAAAACTGTGTTTGACGGAGAAAATCACCCCGCATAGAATTCGCGCCTACGCCTGCTACGCCGAAGCCTCGTGCGAAGGCGGGGCTGGCCGTTAAATCATCGAGTACTTGGGTATGCTGGCTCTGATCTATTTTGGGTTGGCGGTTTGTATCGGGGATTTTCTTTGCCGGCGGTTTTACCAGTTTGCGTCGGTTGCACATCGCTGCGCAGCAGCCACACTGGCAGGCCTGCTGGTTAGCTCATGGTTCACGTATTTGGCCGGGCTGGCGTTCGCCTGGGCGTCGCGGCCGCTCTTTTGGGGTAATCTGTTGTTCTTCGTGGCAGCGGTCGCGGTGCTGACCTGGCCCAAATGGAAACGCCGAGTCATAAGAGGTCCTTTGGGCACCAGCGCCAGCCGCCCCGTAGCGGAGTTATACGTCCCACGACCGAAAGGCTCAGGCATAGCTGACTGGTTACTCATAGCTGGATACGTGGTCCTCGTATCCTGGATGATGTTTGCGTCGTTTAATTCCAGCGGCAGCAAGCTGCAAATCTCCAACCCCGAGTACAGCGATTTCGGGCCGAACACTGCGATTATGCAGAGCTTTGCTGTGGGGCATAACTTTCCCACGGAGTATCCGCACTTCTCAGGAGATCGCATCCGTTACCACTTCTTGTTCTACTTTCAGGCGGGAAATCTTGAATTCGTCGGGCTCAACCCAGCCTGGAGCCTGAACCTGCTCAGCATAACCACGCTGGTAGCCATGCTCGTCGCCGTGATGACGCTTGGCGAGGTGGTTTTCAATTCGCGCGCGGTCGGGCGACTCGGCTCGTTCCTCTTCTTCTTTTTCGGCTCGCTCTCCTACGTCCCATTCCTTCATAAACAGGGTTCAGTCCGCGCCGCGCTTCAAGCTATCCGGCAACAGCGCGAATTTCTTCCAACCATCTTTCCGTATCGTGGTGAGACTTGGGGTACCTGGTCGCAGGTGACTTTTCTCAATCAGCGGCATTTTGCCAGCACCATTGGGATCCTGCTGCTGGTCCTGGTTTTTCTTGTCATTCGTTATCGCGCAGTGCCGGCAAGGCGAAGAAAAGCGCCGCCTTCTACTGATACGATGTCTTCTGAGTCGAATGGGTCACCCGAAACTGGACCGCACACGTTCTCCGGCGCCGCCGCACAAACGGAAAACGTTGCAGTATCAAACAACCCGGTTGCTTCGGCGTCAATGGCAACGAAAGCAACGCAGCAGGCCGCGCCTCCACCGCGACGTTTTGCCGCCAGCTTCCCAGGCTTCATCTTTTCAGGTGTCCTGCTCGGCCTCCTGCCAATGTGGAACAGCGCGGTGTTTCTTGCGGCGTTTGCTGTATTAGCGCTGTTATTCATTTTGTTTCCGCTAAGGCTGCAAATGTTAGCGCTTGCCGTCACGACGGGTGTAATCGCGTTGCCACAGATGCTCTATTTAACTACTGGGAGTGGCAGAACAGCGATGCCGCGGCTGCTTCACTGGGGATATACCCTGGACCATCCCACGGCCGCGAATGTGGCTAAGTATCTGGGTTTCACCTTTGGCTTTAAGTGGTTGTTAATTGCGGTGGCGCTTATCTTCGCAACCAGCCTCCAAAGGCGACTGTTTTTGGCAGTTTTCAGTCTTCTTACAGTTGCCTTTTGCTTCCAATTCACGATTGAGGTGCTTGCTAATCAGAAGTTTTTACACACTTGGGTGATCATCGCCAATCTGTTCGTTGCCTTCGCCCTCTGGCGGTTATGGCATTTGTCACTGGCTGGAACTACATTGCCTGGAAAACTAACTGCGGCTGTTCTTTTTCTGCTGGTCATTCCGGGTGGCATCATTGATTTTTTCCCGATCCATAACACTGGCTGGAGCGAAGTAACGTATCGAAACGATCCATTCATCGACTGGCTCAAGAAAGAGACGAAGCCGCGAGATATCTTTCTGACCGATCGGTTCGTTAATCATCCTATCCTGATGGCTGGACGCCGCGTCTTTTATGGCTGGCCTTACTACTCGTGGGGCGCTGGTTACGACGCAACTAGGCGGGATAGACTTTATATAGACCTGTTCGAGACCAGAGACCCGTGGAAACTGTTCCGGCTTTTGAAAGAAAATGGCATCAAGTACGTGGCGTTTGATGGTGCTGTTCGGCAAGCTCAATTCATCAAGCGACAGAACGAACAACTCTATGCTACTTATTTCCCAAAGGTCTATGAGGATAACAGAATTAATTCGCTAACAATCTATAAGGTGCCCGACACTCCGCCTCCTCAGCTTAGTTCCTTACCTGAAGGTGTAACCAACGTCTTTGAAGGCGCGAGAGGAGCCGGAAAAGGGGAACTTGATTCGCCGATGGGAATTGCTGTTGACGCTAGCGGAAACATTCTGGTCTCGGATACGAATAACGGGCGCATCGAGAAATTCTCACCGACCGGCGCCTTTCTCAGCATTATAGGAATGAAAGGAAGCGGCCAAGGGCAATTAGGAGAACCGAACGGGATCGCCATCGACCGCGCGGGCAATATTTACGTGGCAGAAGTCGCCTCCAATCACCGCGTTCAAAAATTAGGTCCAGATGGGAGATTCATCGCCGAATGGAAAGGCCCAGCTCCTGGGTTTTACGGCCCGCGCCGGATCGCCATTGGCCCTGACGACTCCATTTATGTCGTGGACCAGGGTCATACCCGAGTCGTTAAGTTCAGCCCTGATGGGCAGGTGCTCGCGGTTTGGGGCAGCGGCGGAAATGGCGACGGCCAGTTTGACGACCCCACTTCAGTCGCAGTTGATCCTACAACCAACAAGGTTTATGTCGCCGATCCACTTAACAAACGGATACAGGTATTTGATTCAAATGGGAAGTTTCTAACTAAACGGGTCATCCCCGAATGGGGCCGACCAGCTGGCTTCGAAGACTTGGCCATCGATTCGAAAGCAGGCCGATTATACGCATCGAGCGCCAACATGAACGCGGTGCTCATTTTTGATTTGAATGGAACCAGAATTGGCACTTTGACACCAAAGCCACCGGATCAACTCGCCGGCCCATCAGCGCTGGCTTTGGCAAACCGGAAGCTCTACGTCCTAAACATGGCGGGGAGTCGGGTAAGCGTGATCGATCTGTAAACGGATGGTACCCCGCGGCATCGCATAACCCTCCGTCGTTTAGCGTTTGATTCTGCAGAACCGATGCCTAGGCTTTTGGACCTATCTCAGAGAAAATCCCGGCTTCTTACACCGAGGATTCTGTTGCTCGGCTTGTCATTTGTTAGTCTGGTAATTTGCGCTCTAAGCGCCGCGGCGCATTACCAAAAATCAACCTGGGGCGATCCGTGGCAGCCTATCGGCTGGCTGCTTAGCATGTTCTTTCTGCTGTGTGCCTTTCTACCGGATCCACATCGCCTGGTGACTGATCTTAGCTCTTTGATAAAGCCGAAAACAGGATTCTTTCTCCTTTGGATCTTGTTTTTTGTAATCTCGCACCTCTGGAATTTCCGCACCGCGCCTTGGAACGGAGATGCTCTTTTTGACGAGTCCGGCTGGGATCTCTGGTATTTAAAGAGTTATATCATTGGCCACCCATATCAGGCGGCCTGGTTTCATGGCGTTATTTCGAGAGAGACCCTGTTTCATTACTATGTTTGGAGTTTTCTTAGGATATTCGGCTTTAACGTCTTAGCGTATCAAGCGGCGTTGTTTGTAATTTGGTTCACAACCTTTCTATTCACTCTCCTCCTCGTCGATCTGTTCTTTCGCTCTTATATTGTCACGTCGGTTACGGCGCTGGTTTTTAATTTTCTGCCGTTTCCGTTCATTTACACGTTTGCGGGATACCGCTATCCCATGGCAATGGCTTTAGCTGTTGTCTCTCTCTACTTTCTGCACGTAGGGTTTAGAACCGTCTCTCCCTTTTGCTTTTCACTGGGCGGTATCGCCGCTGGGCTCTGCCTGGCCAGCTCAATATCCGGCAAGCAATATCTGCTTGGGCTTACGATTGCCGCACCGCTGTACGGGTTGTGTTACTGGAGGCGCTTAAAGCAAAGCGTTACATGGACCTCGCTGGTCTTGGTCGTGTACGGCTTTCTAGCGGCCGCCGCCCCAATCCTTCTTTATATCGTGTTTAACCGCGAGAATTATACTTACTACGAAGCCAGCTTTGTTCGCGATTTCTGGCATGCCATGCAGTCAGCGCCGTTTCCGAATGGCATAAGGCCTTATATCGAGCAGCTTCGGAGCTGCTTTTTTAGTGTCCCAGCTCTCCGGTTCTTTATTCCAGATACTCTGCCTATACCTCTACCGTATTATTGGTTCTTAGTTCCGGGAGTCGTGCTCGCAGTCTGGGAGAAGCGTTTTGAAATTGTGCTGCTGGCAGTAATTCCTGTTTTTGGCGCTTTTATTGCAAAATCCATAGAGAACCGCCTGCTTCTGCCAATCCCATTCTGGATGATTCTGATGAGCTTCACGGTTGCATGGCTGTTGAAACTGCGACCGTGGCCCGGCGTGCAAGTTGTTGTCGGCGCCGTAGCGGCGCTAATACTGCTGGACGGGCTGGTCCCGTCCGTTCGATACATCTACAGTAAGACCACAAGTCCGTTTTCGATTCGCTATTATGCGCAACACGAGGTCGCCGTCTCGCGTTTCTTAAGACATGTTGTGGCCGGACAGGAACATCCCGGTCCTCCTCACCTGGAGCATAACGAGTTCAACCGGATTGAAGGAATTCCGGATGCCCCATATGACACATTCGTCTGCCAGGATGATGCTTATTCAATTATTCATCTGTTTTTGCGTGATTACGACGACGGCAAAATTCTATCGTTTTGCGGTGGGTACCCCTTTTTCTATGTGATGAGCGAGGAAGATGTGTGGAACGCTAACAAAAGGGCAATCACTAGTTATCCTCCCACCAACAAGGACCTGAAGCTGATCTGGGAAAGAACTCCCAAGACAGAGAGGATAATCCGAATGTTCCAATCGCTCCGCGACCTTGGAACTGAGGACTCGATCTCGTTCGCGTTTGGCGGAAGACTAAGGACGTTTTACGTCCTGAATATCCCGAACAAGAACATTCATCAATTTCAGCAACGCGTGAGCACCTTGCCTCCTACTCCTCTCTATAACGCGCCTGGGACAGCGCCTCTTCAGCTTAGTTCTTTGGCTGGAGGCGTTACTAACATGTTTCAAGGCGGCAAAGGAGCTGAAAAGGGACAATTTGATTCGCCGACCGGAATTGCTGTCGATGGCAACGGAAATATTCTGGTTGCCGACACTGGTAACGGACGAATCGAGAAATTCTCGCCAACCGGCACCTTCCTTAGCTCTGTAGGAACCAAAGGAACCGGCCACGGACAGCTGGGAGATCCTAATGGGATCGCCATTGACCGAACTCGCAACATATATGTGGCGGAAGCTTCCAATCATCGTGTACAGAAACTTGCGCCCGATGGCACATTCATCGCCGACTGGAAAGGACCGGAGCCCGGATTCTACGGGCCGCGCCGCATCGCCATTGGTCCTGACGACTCAATTTACGTTGTCGATCAGGGGCGCACCCGAATCGTTAAGTTCAATCCTGATGGTGAAGTGCTGGCAGTCTGGGGCAGCCCCGGAAATGCCGATGGACAGTTCAATGACCCTACTTCGGTCGCAGTGGATTCCATCACGAATAAGGTCTATGTCGCCGACCCGCGAAACAAGCGGATACAGGTATTTGACGACAATGGAAAATTTGTGACCAAATGGTCAGTGCCCGAATGGGGACAGGCGGTTGGCTTTGAAGACCTGGCGATCGATTCACAGACAGGGCGGCTGTACGCGTCGAGCGCACATATGAGCACAGTGTTTATTTTTGATTTGAATGGAATCAGGATTGGTAGTTTGACGCCAAAGCCACCTGATAGGCTCGAAGGGCCATCAGCTCTGGCTTTGGTGAATCGGAAGCTTTACGTCCTAAACATGGCTGGGAATCATGTGAGCGCGATCGATCTTCAACAAACACCGACCTCTCGTAGTCGATAACATTTATTGAATAATCCGGCTTGAGGTATGTTAGCTCTGATCTATTTGGCATTGGCGATTGCTCTGGGCGATCTCCTTTGTCGGCGCTTTTATCGGTTTGTATCCGTCCCGCACCGCTGTGCAGCAGCCACATCGGTTGGCGTGTTACTTAGCACGTGGTTCACCTACCTGGCGGGGCTTGCCTGTTACCGCACAGCCGAGCCTCTGCTTTGGGCAGACATTCTGTTCTTCGTAACCGCGGCTGCAGCGATTTTCTGGCTTTCCAGAAAATCGCCCAAACTCGAGATGATTGAACCAGGCGCGCCCGGGCGGGCAGTTTGGGACTGGATCACGCTCGGCGCTCTTTTTGTCGCGGCATGCATTCTGTTGATAGGAACTCTGTATGTCAATAAACAGGGCCGGATACGCCTATTAGGAATCGAGGTTAGCGACTTCGGTCCGCAGTTAGCAATCGCGCAAGGTGTTGCGCTTGGAGACAACTTCCCATCCCAAAGCCCGTACTATGCCGGCCAAGCTATTCATTCTGATTTTCGTTTCTATTTTCAGGCTGGCAATCTGGAATTTCTTGGACTGAATCTAGCTTGGAGTGTGGATGTCCTCAGTGTGCTCGTCCTCACGAGCACGCTCGCACTAGTGATGGCACTAGGCGAGCTGCTCTTCAACTCGCGTGTTGTAGGAAGGCTAGGAGCCACGCTTTTCTTTTTCCATGGCCCCTTACGGCATCTAACTAATTTTCTCGCATCGGAGCACCCGGATCGCGACCAGACTTGGGGATTTTGGAACCAGATCGCTTTTGTGAACCAGCGACATCTGCCTCTGGTCATCGGGATATTCCTCCTTGTATTAATTTTCTTGGTTGCTCAGTATCGCCAAAGGAGTCCGGCGGCTGGGACCAGCTCCAATGCCAATCTAGCTTTGCGCGAATCGAAGCAAGGCAGTAACTGGAATCGGCTCAAGAGAGGTTTTGCCTCGAGATTCATCACGAGCGCCAGGCCTGCACTCGCACCTGCAAAGAGTTTTGTTTTCTCAGGGCTGCTATTAGCTGCGCTGCCACTCTGGACCGCCCACCTCTTTATAGGCGGCGTAGTGGTGCTGTGTTGTCTGTTTGTGGCTTACGGCTCCTGGCCGTCGTCGAGGGTAAAGGCTGCAGTTATGTTAGGCCGAGTCCTAGCCGGCACAGTGACAGCTTGTATTCTCGCCGCAGGAGTCATCGATCTGTGGGCTGTTCACAGCAGCTCCCGCACGGAAGTTAACTATGTGAAAGAGCCATTAGTGAAAGGACTCGTGTTTCGCAATTTAGTGATCTACAAAATTCCAGATTCCCTCCCCCCACGCCTCGCACGTGAGGGTTCGTCAAAGCTACCCGTCACAGCTTTTGAAGGCGGCCACGGGAATGGAAGAGGTCAGTTTGACAGCCCACGAGCTATTGCGACTGACAGTGCCGGAGACATTTTTGTAGCTGATACCGGCAACGGGCGAATCGAAAAATTCTCGCCAAACGGGGCTTTCGTTAGGAGCATAGGACAATTTGAAGCGCCGAATGGAATCGCAATTGATCGCGCGGGCAATATTTACCTGGCAGAGATAGGCTCAAAGCACCGCGTTCAGAAACTGGGACCTGACGGGACTTTCGTCGCTGAGTGGGCGCCTGGATTATATGGGCCGCGCCGGATTGCTATTGGTCCCGATGATTCGATTTATGTTGTTGATTCGGGTCGCAACCGAACCGTGAAGTTCAGTCCCGATGGTCAGGTCCTTGCGAGTTGGGGCAGCGAAGGAAGTGGCGATGGACAGTTCAGAGGCCTTAGTTCGGTCGCGGTCGATCCGACAACCAACAAAGTTTATGTTGCCGATCCAATTAACAGACGAA
Organism: Verrucomicrobiota bacterium; assembly: GCA_003219335.1. Classification (GTDB taxonomy): domain Bacteria; phylum Verrucomicrobiota; class Verrucomicrobiia; order Chthoniobacterales; family UBA10450; genus Udaeobacter. The sequence goes on from QHOF01000004.1 coordinate 10,110, forward strand.
TCCAGACATTTGACTCAAATGGGAAGTTCCTAACTAAGTGGTTAGTCCCCGAATGGGGCCAGCCGTATGGCTTTGAAGACGTAGCCATAGATCCACAGAGAAGCCGTTTGTATGCGTCGAGCGCGCATATGAACTGGATTCTCGTTTTTGATCTTGATGGCAACAGAATCGGGACCTTAACGCCGACGCCGCCAGACAAACTGGAGGGTCCATCGGGGCTCGCGCTGACAAGAGACAAACTTTTTGTCCTAAACACCGGTTCCGCGCGAGTATCTGCCATACCCCTGCAGACCAGGTAACCGCAAGCTATGAGGAATAACATGCCAGTCACGGAAGGCGCTGCCGGTGTAACTCAAAAACCCCTGCGAATTTTGCTATGCGCCACTGCTGTGATCCTTCTTTTCCGCCTCTATACCTGGGGCGTTTCACAGAATCCACCAGGTTTCTACCTTGACGAGTCAGCGACCGCCTACAATGCTTATCTCGTCTCTCGAACTGGAGCTGGCGAAGTCGGACCGCGGTTCCCTCTGCTTTTCCAAGAGTATGCAGTCAGGAACCCAACGTATATTAACCCGCTCACGATCTATTTGTTGGCAATTGTGTTCCGATTTCTTCATCCGAGCATTCTGGTGGCACGAACGTTCGCCGCTTTCTGGATGTTTGCGGCGTGTCTGCTGCTTGGCGTGTTGGCAAAGCGCATTTCTGGCAAGCGTTCGATCGGCATAATCGTCGCGGGGACTGCGCTACTGACGCCTTGGTTCTTCGAAATCGGCCGATTGGTCTGGGATGCGCATTTTTCTGCTTTCACAGTTGTCCTGTTCCTGCTTGCGGCCTACCGGATTCAATCGAAAGAACGATGGAGCTGGCGAGACATCGTTGTCGTCGCCGGTAGTCTAACAGTAATAACATACGGTTATTTCAGCGGCCGTGTGCTGGCGCCATTGTTCGCATTAGGACTACTCTTCTTCACGACCACGAAGCACCGTTTACTTGGCGTAGTCAAGATATGGTTCGCCTACGCGGTAACGTTGGTACCACTCATTCTGTTCAATCGGTCACATTCTGGCGTGCTAACAAAGCGGCTCTGGGAAGTTACCTACATCAAGCCTGGCGCATCTTGGAATGAAATCACATCTGAGTTTGCTGAGTTTGTCAGGTGCTACTTGCAGGATCAGAGTTTGACTCCTTTGCTTATGACGGGAGATCCTCATTGGCATCATCATGTCGAAGGTTCGGGCGGAGCAATACTTTTTGCCACCTTCATTCTGGCAATGGCTGGTCTCCTGCTGGTCATTGCCCGCCGCTGGCGCGATCCTTGGTGGCGGTTTGTGCTCTATGGACTGGTGGCTTCCATTGTGCCAGGCGCTATCACGGACTGGCCGTTTCACGAGCTGCGGCTGATGGGCTACGCCGTCTTCCTGCTGGTGCTTACAGTTCCGGCGCTGGAATGGCTGCTTGGTCGCGATGAACCAAAGCAGGGTCTACGCGGCACAAGCGAGGGATCGCACAGTGGCGAACCGGATCGGGCTACAGTTGCTACGCAAGGCCTGTCGCACCCAATCCGACTTAGCCTTCTTGGAATTTTGCTGGCAGCGACGGTTGTACAAGCTGTCGATTTCCAAATTATTTTTTGGCGTCAAGGACCACAGCGATACTTTGCATTCGACGTTCTGTACAAAGCAGCCTATGACGCAGCAGTCGCGCGGCCAGAGCGGCCAATCTATTTGGAGAATGGGCAATGGGGTCCCGCTTACATGGATGCATATTGGTACGCCGCTGTGGAAGGCAGGCCACTATCCGAGTTTGTTCGTCTTCCCGATGGCGCAAAGCCACCATCGGGTGCTATCGTCCTTAGCTCGAACTCAGACTGCCAGAACTGCGAAGTTATCCAGAAAAGCGGCGCCTATGAGCTTTACAGGGCGAAGTAGCTGACGAACGACAAACATCGTTTCGCTAAACATTTCCGATTCACTTTTTGCGTACTTGCGCCTTCCAAGAGTCGTTGGGACATAGGATGTCCTTAGTCGTCCGGCAAAAAGAGAGACATCAAACCTCTCTTGTGCATAAACAAAACAAGAGGTTTTGCAAAAGCAGCCGATTAAATGAAAACTCGATTTGTTCTAGACCGAGGGCGAGGCGGCGGGAAAACGGAGCAAGGAATGGCGCCAGTCCATTGAACGTGCCGATGTGACGCACTGTCCACCCCGCGCGTTCGCACATCGCAACGAGTCGTCGCTTGGTGAAATGAGTTACATGCTGTGCCTCGTCCAGTTTGGCGACCAAACCGAACCTATCGAGCAGCCATTCAATAATGGGCCAAGCGCTGCGATAATTAGGTGTTGTTATAAAGAGCTGAGCGCCTGGATTTGCCAGCTTGTAAAACAGCGATAGAACGTCTGCCACTTGATCCTCATACAGGTGTTCAATCACTTCAATGGAATAGATTTTGTCGAATGGCTTCTCACCCATAGGATCGTCAAATTGGCCGAGTCGAAACTGTAGATTCGGTGCTTTGTAGGCGTCACTGGCATATGCGATTGCCGAGGGATTGCTATCTATGCCTACCACGGCGCCGGCGTGTTGAGACAAGAAATAACTAATGGTTCCAGACCCGCATCCCGCATCCAGCACACGCTCGTGTTTCTCGGGCATTGCGATGCGTTCGATCAACCTGAATTTTGCTTCGTGCCAGAATCGTTGAGCGGCACGGTCTGATTGTAGGGCGCGAGCTTGATAATCCCCGCGAATGTGGATCGCGTCGCCTTCCCGCCGTTTTAGCTCATGCTGTTTTGATGACTCCATCTCAGTCGGCAGGAGTGCCAAGTGCCCCTTGGGTACTGCTAACCTACGATTTGCCGGACAGTATTGGAGTCGTTGCTGACAACTCGTCTTCGGGGGAAGCCCGGAGTTTCTCACCCGGATAGCTGCTGAGAGTTTGTGCAACGACGTAGCGCGGCCGGTATTTAACTTCCTGGTAGATCTGAGCAATGTAAGTGCCAATGATGCCCAGGCTAATCATTAACACCCCGCCTATCAGCAACTCGAGTACGATGACGGTGGTAAACCCAGGAAACGCCAGGCCGAGGAAGTACATCACAAGCACGTAAATTGAGAATGTGATCGCGCCGAGAAGGAAAAGCCCGCCCAGAATCGTGACGGCTTGCAGTGGCAGCGACGAGAACGCCGTTATCGCAATCACCGCTAACCGGAAAAGACTAAAAAAAGACCACCGTGATTGGGTCAAACGCCTTTTTGGTACCGAAAAGATTATCTGCTGCCGGCGATATCCCAGCCAGCTAATCATGCCCCGGAAAAAAGTATTCCGCTCGCGCATGTCGAGCCACGCTTCAATGACTTTCCGGTCTAAAAGTTTGAAGTCCGAGGAACCGTACAGGTTATAGCCTGAAAGACCGCTCAAGGTCCGATAGAAGAAGCGCGCACCGATTCGGTTAATCAAGGGTTCCGTGCCTCTGGTCTTCTTTATTCCTTCCACGATGTCCCAATGCTCTTCCCGCCAGAGCCGAACCATTTCCGGAATCAGCTCAGGAGGATGTTGGAGATCGGAGTCTATTACGATACATGCTTGTCCACTTGAGTAGGCTAAACCAGCGCAAATTGCTGCTTCCTTTCCAAAGTTTCTGGTAAACTGGAGCGCTTTTAACTCCGGCATTTGCGCAGCCAATCGTTCCAACTGCTTCCACGTGCTATCCGTCGAACCATCATCAACAACGATGATCTCCATCGGCATTCCTGTCTTCAATACTCCTTGTTGGATCAGCGACAGGTTGTGAGCTATCTCGTCACTCTCATTATGCACCGGGATCACGACCGAAAGAACTGAATTGCTGGCGAGACGCCCAGCAGCGGCCGTTGTAAGAGGTTGTCCGCACAATCTGCAGCGGTAGGCGTGCTGATCCGATAGGTGCATAACTCTAATTAAGCATATGGCGGGACAAATCGATAGAGATCGAGCGAGACGTTGTCAATCCGCTCTCGGCAGAAGTTGAAACGTCGTGCGCACTGCTGATCCTGGCCGGCCGTGATCACGAACTCTATTTGTCCAGGTTGGGGCGAATTGACCATTCCAAAAGAGTCCGGGATGGGGTGGAGAATCAGCGAAGCCCTTGAAAATGCGTCACGACGAGTATGTGGCACTCGCAGTTAATCAATGACGAAGCCTTCCTTTTCTGCCGCTTGCTTGAGGCGCGCGTCTTCAGTCAGAAAGCGAGCCGAATGCGCTTCGAAATTGCTCGCTAACAGGGCCGCGCCCAGCTGCAGAGCGTCGGCAGCGCGGAGCGGATGAGTCTTAAGCAGGCGAGCGGCGGTGCGATGCAGGCTTTCACTGGCGTGAACCTCCTGCCAACCAGCGCGCATCTCTTCCAGGCGGCGATAACATTCACCGACGATTTCCGCCGCTTCGCCTTCTCGCTGCCGTCGCGCGATGGCCGAAATGCATTCCAGCGATGTGCCCCACCAGGTGACAATCCGCCGCTTTTCAAATCGACGGTAACGGGCTGCCGCCGGCTCGCCCACCAAGAGCGCAATGATCGGCGAAGTGTCCCAATAAATTACCATCGCGCCTCACGACGTTCTTCCAGCACCGCCTCCACGAGACTCTTTTTAAATTTCAATCGCGGCAGTCTGAAGAAATCCCTCGGCAATTTGCCTGTGCCACGCTTGACCAAACCACGCCGTTCCAGTTCGGCTAGCTTGGCTTCATCTCCCTCGCGGCTGCTAGCCGGCAGGGGTTCGAGCCGCGCCACTGGGATGTTTCGGTCAAGGATCAGGACCGACTCCCCGTGTCGCACTTTCTTGATTAACTTGCTTAGATTCGTTTTGGCTTGCGTGATACTGGCGGTAGTCATCTGACCAGAATGGCTTGATTAAAAAGACTTGTCAAGTCGCTAAACTGACCATGGTCACTGCGTTCTCGATGACAGATCCTCGACCCAACAACGGCGCTTCCCCTGATGTGGTCCCGGCAAACGAGACGCGTTCAGGCACGGATTCGCACTTGCGCGGCGCGTTGGAACCACCTATTAGCTTTAGCCTCATGGTTCATCATGTCGTCCTCTACAAGCTGAAACCCGAGGTCACGCCCGCCCGCGTGGAAGCGATGATGATGAACACGCGGATGCAGCTCCTGAAAATCCCGGAGGTCCTGAGTATAAAATGTGGGAAACGCATCGACCCCGAAATGCCATGGCCATTCTTCATCGCCATCGATTTTGACTCGATGGACAAATACGCCATTTTTCGCGAAGACCCGATCTTCGTGAAGTTCACGGAAGAAGTGATCAAACCGAACACGGAGGATTGCCTGGTGCTGGATTTTGAGATGGACCCGGGCAAGGACGTGCGGTTTTCGTAGCGGATGACCCTGCGGCGCGCCCGGCCCGCCTCCGCCTCTGGACGGGCTCCCCCGTGGCGAGCGGTCGCGCCCTACCGTTGCTATTCGGTGCGCGGCGCGTAATCATCCGGTCTTGATGCGGCTCGGTTATCTTTATTCCCGCTATCCCGTCATTTCGCAGACGTTTTGCGACGCGGAGATGCTGGCGCTAGAACGGCTCGGAGTCGAGCTGACGATTGGTTCGGTTCATCCCCCGCTCACCAGTTTGCGGCACGAGCATATCTCCCGGCTGCGCGCGCCGATTCACTACGCGCCGCCGCAGGAAATTCTGAGAATCTGGGAGAAAAATGCGAAAGCAGGCCGCACAAGATGGAAATGGCCAGGCGAACTCGTCGATCAGCACGAGCAAAAATATGGCCCGTGCGCGAAGGCAGGCTTGCGCGCACGCAACGCACTCTATTTCGCTGATTTCTTCTCGCGAAACGGAGTCGATTATCTGCACGTACATTTCGCTAATCGCGCAGCGCACACGGCGGTTTTCCTAAAACAGATTTCTGGGATCCCGTTCAGCGTTACCGCGCACGGGCAGGATTTCATGAAAGACCTCGGCAGCGACGATCTTCTTCGCGAAATCTGCGCCGCTGCGGAATTTGTCGTGGCTGAAACCGACTACAGCAGCGAGCTGCTTCGCCAGCGCTGTCCGAATTTGGCGGCGAAAATCTACCGTGTTTACAACGGAATCGATCTGGAACAATTTCCGGCGCCGCTTTACGAAACGGCGCCACCGGCGGTCGCGCCATACTCCGGCCTGCGCATTCTCAGCGTCGGCCGGCTGGTTGCATTCAAAGGATTCGATCATCTCATCGACGCCTGCGCGGAGCTTGCTCGTCGCGGATGCGATTTCACGTGCGATATCATTGGCGACGGCCCGCTGCGGGAGACGCTTCAGGCAAAGATCGGGGGCCTGAATCTCTCGTCGCGCGTCAGTCTGCTCGGTTCTCTCTCGCAGCAAGTGGTGTCAGAAAAACTTCAGGCCGCCGACGTTTTTGCGCTCGCCTCGACGACCGACGCTCAAGGAGCCAGCGACGTTTTCCCGACCGTGATCCTCGAGGCCATGGCCTCGGCGTGCCCGGTCGTTTCCACTCGCCTCGCCGGAATTCCAGAATTGGTCGTGCAGGGTGAGACCGGCACATTGGTTTCGCCCGGCGACACCGCCGCGCTCACTGACGCGCTCGAGCAGTTGTTGCGCGATAGTGAACTGCGATCGCGATATGGTCGTGCCGGGCGTGCGCGGATTGAGCAACACTTCCGGATTGAAAATACTGTCGGGCCGCTGGTCGAACTCTTCGAGACGGCATCGAATGAGTCGGTAAAATCATCTCATCAGCGTCGCGCCTTCCAGAACGAAACAGCGGCTTCAGGAATCGCGTACCTCATCGATTGCTGGCCGGATAAAGAGTTGCCTGTTCTCGAACGCGAGCTGGAGGAGATGAAACGACGCAATGTACCGCGATAGTCCCGTTCGTGTGCGAATTAGATTCCGCGGTCCAGTTCAAGGGTGCGATGGAACAAATTGCGCCATCGCTCGAATTTCTGGCGGATCCGATGGTACTGGAAGCAGAATGGCGCGCAAACCCAGTGCTCGCACAGAGATTGGAACAGGAACGCGGGCAGCAGAGCAGCAGGGCGCCGAGTGCAATCTTCTTGCGGCAGGCGCGCTTCGCGCTCGTGCTCCGCAAACTGTTTCGAGAGAAAAATGTGTCGCACGTCCACGCTACGAGTTCTCGTGCGCTAGTCTGCGTGCTCATGCTAAAGAAGCTTCTCGGGCTCACGGTGAGCGCCACGATCGAGCCGCGATCAGAATTACCGCGTGAATGGATCCGGAACGCGCTGGCCGAATGCGTGGGCGGTCGTGTGAGCAATCGAAAATTGCTCGAGCAGGTCAGCAGCTCATTCCTTCTTGATAAAACAACATGCCGTTCTGCTCCGCGAAAAGCGCTCGCAATGGTCGGCCAAGAAATCGGTATCGATTTGACCGCAGGAACACGTTTCTGGCAGAAATGGGCAGAGCTGCTTTTGCGCTGGAGCTGCGGCGATCGAAAATCGAAAATCGAAAATCGAAAATGAAAAAAGCCATTCTCCTCGCTGGCGGAGCGGGGACACGTCTCTTCCCGCTCACAAAAATCGTCTGCAAACAGCTGTTGCCCATTTACGACAAACCGATGATCTGCTACCCGCTGGCGACTTTGATGCTGGGCGGGTTGCGCGAGGTGCTGATCATCTCGACTCCAAAAGATTTGCCGATGCTGGAAGACTATTTGGGCGATGGCACACAGCTCGGTATTCGCATCGAATACGCCGAACAGCCAAAGCCGGAGGGGATCGCGCAGGCATTTCTGATCGGCGCGAAATTTATCGGTAACTCCGGGGCATCCCTCATTCTTGGCGATAACATTTTCTATGGAAAACTCGATTTCTACCGCGATGCGCTCGCCATCGAGCCCGGTGCATGCATTTTCGCGTATCAGGTGCGCGATCCGCAGCGCTATGGCGTGGTGGAATTCGACGCCGACGGCAAAGCCATCAGTCTCGAAGAAAAACCGAAGCAACCCAAGAGCCCGTTCGCCGTGCCTGGGCTTTACGTTTACGACGAGAAGGTTGTCGATCTTTGCCGCACGCTACGTCCATCGGCGCGGAACGAACTAGAGATTACGGATCTGAATTTACTTTATCTTCGGCGCAACGAGCTCCACGTGAAGCTGCTCAGCCGCGGCATGGCCTGGCTCGATACTGGAACCACAACCACGTTGCTCGAGGCCAGCAACTACATTGCCACAATCGAGCATCGGCAGGGTTTGAAAATCGCGTGCCTCGAAGAAGTCGCGCTCCGCATGGGTTTCATCACACAATCCGTTCTCGCCAGAATCATCGACGGGTTACCGAAGAACGAATATCGCGACTACCTGCGAATGGTTTGCGACGAGGGGCCCAGCGCTGGCCCGGAGCCGGTGGGGTAATCCTGTAGCCGCTTCGCTGCGCGAAGCGCTCGTCGCGCACAGCGCGATGGCTACAGCTACCTTGGTTGCTCGCGTACCAAATGATTCGTATCGGCGACCAATTTCGTCACCGCGTCTGCTTCGGTCGCGTCATAGTAACCGCGAATTTGGCCGTGCCGATCCACCAGCACGATCCGCGTGCTGTGCACGGGAATCCCTTGCGCATCGCTACCATCAGATATCGCAAGTTTGAAGCCGTCATGTGAAAGCTTGTAAATCGCAGATTTTGGTCCCGTGAGAAAATCCCAGCGGCCCGGCTCCACCTGCAATTTCTCCGCGTAACGGTGCAGAACGTCTGGCGTGTCTTTCTCCGGATCGACACTGAACGAGACGAGATGCACGTCAGTTTTTTCCAACGGCTTTTGCAGTTCGTTCATCCGGCTGCTGATCATCGGACACGGCCCCGGGCACGTTGTGTAAATAAAATCGGCGATCCAAATTTTGCCGGCTAACTGGGCTGAACCAAACGGTTGTCCGTTCTGATTCACGAACTGAAAAGACGGCACCGTGCCGTAGGAAGAAACAGTGCGCTGCCGGAGCGCGTTCACTTCTAGCTGACGCAGCCATAGCAACAACGCCAGCGTCAACAGCGGGATTAGAATCAGCGTCGCCTTCCAAACGATGCCGCTGCCGGACGGCGCTCGATGTATTGTCGCAGAAGTCGTGCTCATGATTTCGTCAGAACCAAAGCCCCCAGTAAGAGCGGAAGATAAACGATCGACGCGATAAACAATAAACGCGCTGCGCTCGGGGTCCGCATCCGTAGGAAACGCATTGCAACGGCGACAAATAAACCCCCAAGCAAAAGCTCAAATCCCAGATAAACGAAAGTCGCGACTCCAAGAAACGCGGGCAGACCTGCAATTACCAGCAGCAGGATGCAGAAAAACACGCTCTGGCTGGCGCTGCGCTCGCCGCTGCGGTCGTCGCTTGAAATCATGCGAAAGCCTGCTCGCGAATAGTCTTCCCGGTACATCCACGCGATGGCGAAAAAATGCGGCAGTTGCCACAGAAAGACGATCGCAAAGAGAGCCCATGCGCCGGCGCCGACGTTTCCGCGCGCGGCCGCCCACCCGATCATCGGCGGAATCGCACCCGGGACTGCGCCGACAGCAGTGTTTGCGGTGCTGGCGCGTTTTAAAGGTGTGTAAGCAAAAATGTAAATCGCGACCGTTATTGCCGTCAGCGCCGCGCTCAGCGCATTGCAAACGATCGCCAGATAACTGACTCCAAAA
>QHOF01000474.1 GCA_003219335.1 Verrucomicrobiota bacterium
TTCGCGCTGCGGCGCGAACTGGACCCGCGCGTCTGCACAGTTTGTTATGTCGACCGAAGTCGAGACATCTCTAGACATCAAGAGATTCCTCGACTCCGCTGCGCTTCGCCCGGAATGACAGAACTAGGAGTAAAGGTATTCGTCGTGATACTCGCGCTGCGGCGCAAACTGGACGTTCTGGTTGCCAGTCTCGGGGTACTCAAAGATTTTGCCTTCGTAATTGCGGATCACGATTTTTTCGTTGTCGTGATAAAGGATGTAACCGGGATTGATCGGCACCTTGCCGCCGCCGCCCGGAGCGTCGATGACAAATTGCGGCACGGCGTAACCGGTGGTGTGGCCTCGCAGACCCTCGATGATCTCAATTCCTTTCGCGACCGATGTGCGAAGATGCGATGAACCGTTGATGAGGTCGCACTGGTAGATGTAATAAGGGCGCACCCGGCACATCAGCAGCTTGTGCACGAGCGTCTTCATCATTTCGAGGTCGTCGTTCACTCCGGCGAGCAATACACTCTGGTTTCCGAGGGGGATGCCAGCATTGGCGAGGCGCTCCAGCGCTTCTTTTACTTCGACGGTCAGCTCGCGCGGATGATTCACGTGCACACTTATCCAGAGCGGATGATGTTTTGCCAGCGTCGCGCACAGCTCGGGCGTGATGCGTTGCGGCAGAAAAATCGGGACCCGCGTGCCGATCCGCAGGAACTCGATGTGCTGGATCGCGCGCAACCGCGAGAGCAGCTTGTCGAGCCTGTTGTCGCTGAAAATCAGAGCGTCGCCTCCGCTCAAGAGCACGTCGCGCACTTCGGTGTGTGATTCGAGATAATGAAAAGCTTCCTCGAAGTTGGTGTGCAATTCCTGTTCACCCACTCCGCTCACCACGCGGCTCCGCGTGCAGTAGCGGCAATAGCTCGCGCAACGGTCCGTCACTAAAAACAGAACCCGGTCCGGGTAACGATGAACGAGACCGGCCACTGGCATGTGCGAATCTTCGCCGCATGGATCGGCCATGTCGTAAGGCGATGCCCACGTCTCTTCGATCCGCGGGATCACCTGACGCCGGATCGGGTCGTCGGGGTTATTTCGCGGCAGCAGGTTAAAAAAGTGCGGCGTGATCGCCAGCGCGAGCTTGTCACCCGATAGTAAAACGCCGCTGTGCTCCTTCTGGCTCAGCTCGATATGTTTTTCGAGTTGAGCAAGAGTAGTGACCCTGTTCTTGAGCTGCCACTTCCAATCGTCCCAGAGTTTCGGCGTCCCGCGTTCATGGGCCCAGTAACCCGGCGCGTGCGAGACGAACTCTTTCCCATCCCCATTTTTTGGTGCAGTCGTCATCATTTGTCGGTTAAAAAAGCTAAGGCCCTCAAATATCGCGTCAACGCAGGCACTTTTGAGTGCGCAGCGCACAATGGAGTTCTGGCTGCAACTGCAGCGCGCAACAAAGCCGGAGCTATCTTCCGCCGAGCACACTTAGCTCCCAGCGGTAACCATCGGGATCACGAAACCAAAGGCCCATGTTTTTT
>QHOF01000463.1 GCA_003219335.1 Verrucomicrobiota bacterium
AATTGAAATCCTGGATGAAGCCCAGGAGGATCTGGTCGACGGCTTTCGCTTCTACGAAGCCCGAGAAGCCGGGCTGGGATCTTATTTCTTAGATTGCTTGTTCTCTGATATTGATTCCCTACTTTTGTACGCCGGCATTCATCAGATCATTTTCGGATATCACCGTTGCCTGTCCAAGCGTTTCCCTTTTGTCATCTATTACGACGTGGAGGGAGAATTGATTCGTGTATATGCCGTATTGGATTGTCGGAGGAACCCCTCGTGGATCAGAAAACGACTAAAGGAAGGCGGCTAACCAGACGCTTCAGAGCGATCGCGAAGCGCGACGCCTGAGCTTCGCGTTAGCCAGCTTCGGATGAACACGATGTCTGACAATGAGACAGTCGAAAAATTGAAGCGAGAGATGGAGGAAATCAAACGAGCCATCGGCATTGAGCCGGACTTTCGCCCGCTCGCGACCGTGTACAATCCGGCTAGCGGTATTATTGTTGCCTCGGTCGAACGATACTCCTCAGAGGTTTTTGAGCGGCGCTTATTTTTCCGGCACACTTCGGAACGCGTCTACCGACCGATTGACACGCCGGCTCCGGACATTCACTACGACAGTCTTGTCACGAGTGCGACGCAGCCGGTGATTTATTACGCTGTGAACAGCTTTATCAAGAGAGAGGGCATCGGGGGGGTTCAGTGGCGATTGGTTATCGATAGACAGGTTTGACCTTGCTCGTCAGGTGGCAGAGAGCGTCATCACACAGGACGGCTTACAACTTCCAGAGCCTTACTCGCGTGCTTGGGTTTCAGAGGTTTTCGGCGTCTCGCCGGATGATTCATCGATTTTCTGCTCTCGCGGACTTGAACGCCGCGATACCGGCAAGAGTCATTATGGGGTCTGTAGCATCGAGCTGTGTTCGCAGAGAGTCGCGCTGCTTTCTCAGTTGGAGGCAATTTGGTTTTGACACTGGCTAACATTGGGCTTGAGAAGGATCTTCGACCTGCTCGCTGCGCTCGCTGGTCTCGCCCTCTCAGACTGATTCGTTAGGTGACTGGCTTCTCCGATTTGAGTGTTTCATGGTCGTAGTCGCTGATCAAAGCATACGTGAAAAGAAAAGACCCATTTTAGTTTGGATTATTTCAGCCTATTACATTTACGCTTTCATTTGGGGGTTATGGGCATCCATCCCGGTTATTAGAGGCGATGTTCCGGTCAGTAGAAATCCGGACTCCAGTAAATTTATAATTATAGTCGACTTTCTCACAACCGGCTTGTGGTTTATTGCGAGCATATTTCTCATTTTCTTACGCAAGGCTGCGGTTAGTCTGTTCGTCGCGGGCTTACTTATTGGACTTGGCTACACTTTGTTAACAATTCCAGATTGGAGAAGATTTCTTGCTTTGCCGCTCGCCTGGCTAACCGGAATTCTCATCGGGGAGTTGGTAAGGCTATCGATATGTGTCTATGCATGGTATTTGAAACGAACCGGTGTTCTTACGTAGTCACCTAACCCAGCGCCAGACTGTGTGAAAACTCTGAAACTTTTGAGACGGTGGAAAAAGGATACCATATTCATGACAAAATTAGCGATCTCATCCCTACATCCGTTTTGTTTATGCTTCAAAGTGGAACAACATGAGCGTCATTCTGATCCGTCGCTTACTTTTCACACAGTCTGGCGCTTGAGCGCACCGGCGAGTAGCTTGTGATAATGGATGGACAGTGCCTTTTGAAACTGAAGTATTGAATCACCCGACTGCGCGTCCGGCTCGCCTCACGCTCAGCTAATGCGTTAGACGGTCAGTAGCGAGTCACGGATGATCTACGTCAGCTTCGCCGCTTCGATAGTCGGTTTTGCACTGACGTGCTACTGGAGCGTTCGTGCGTGGCGGAGTTCTTCTGATTCGTGGCGCGCCTTGAGCCACCGGCGCCGTCCGGCATCGTGGCAGCGCTGGCCTGTTTACTCGGCGCTGTGGCGAGACTTCGATCGCCATACGGAGCGCTATCTGTGGAGCGCTCGCGTGCTCGCGCCGGCCGGTGCCATTCTGGCAGCGTCCTTCTCCGTCTTCATCGGAGCCGAGCTGCTTCGCGTTGTATGAACGAGAGACTTTTTTTCACTAGCCGTCTAACCCGCGGCTTAAGACAGATGTCGAAAACGCTCGCCTTCGAGGCTCGCTTTCTTCGCCACGGCTTAGCCGCATCGCGTTTACCCTGTAATTGAATTGTTTTGTCCGTCAACCGAACCCGTCGTAGCTTTGCAGGCGCAGATAACCATTCATGACTAACAATTGGGTCACAATCAAACGATGAATGTTGCCGTTATCCAAGCGCTGGCGCACAATTCAACACGGACACCCCGCAGATCGGCCTATTACAGAGACAATAGATAGACCGGTTTTGATGCGCAGGGCTTCCGTTCGAAAACTGAATTAGCATCTCATACCACATCGGGTGCCTCGGATCATGTTCCTGCAACGCACTCTCGATTTTATCCGTCCTGATACCCGAGCGCGCGGGCAATCCGGTCATCGACGCTGACCCTTCCCGG
>QHOF01000465.1 GCA_003219335.1 Verrucomicrobiota bacterium
ATGCCGTGATCGCATGCGGAGGGACCGGCGGACATCTTTTCCCCGGGATCGCCGTAGCGGAAGTGCTGCGCGATCGCGGGCACGAGGTGATGCTCTTAGTGTCTGAAAAGGAGATTGACGCGCTGGCGCTTTCCGGGCGCACAAATTTCCAAATCGAAAGATTGCCGACCGTCGGGCTGCCTTCGCCGTTTTCTCCGGCGTTCTTTGGTTTTACGCGCCGCTTTTTGGAAAGCTTGTCACTTTGCCGATCGCTCTATCGCAAGTTCAAGCCTCACGTTGTCCTCGGCATGGGCGGATTCACTTCCACCGCGCCGGTGTTGGCCGGACGGATACGCGGCATTGCCACGTTCATTCACGAATCAAACGCAGTGCCGGGCAAAGCGAACCGGCTGACGGCGCGCATGGTGAACGCGGTCATGCTCGGATTCAAGGAATGCGCGCGCTTTTTTCCAAAAGTGGATACTGAAGTTACCGGCACACCGGTGCGGACAGAACTAGTGCATTTGAATCGGGCGGTCGCGCGTCAAAAACTCGGACTGCGAGAGGACGTTCCCACGTTGCTGGTGATGGGCGGCAGTCAGGGCGCGAGCGGAATTAATCAGGCGCTGATCAGATCGCTGCCATTTTTGCAAGGCGTGCAGCTCCAGGTGATTCATCTCTCCGGCCCGCGAGACGAACGCCTGGTTGCCGATAACTATCGCCGTGAAAATGTCCCCGCTTTCATCGCCGCTTTTTATCATCGAATGGAAGAAGTTTATAGCGCTGCCGATCTGGTTGTCGCGCGAGCAGGCGCGGCCAGTCTGGCGGAGTTTGCCGCGTTTTCATTGCCCGGCATTTTGATCCCATTTCCGTACGCCACTGACGATCATCAAACGCGCAACGCAGAAATCTATGCTGGCGCCGAGGCAGCAGTTCTTCTCAAGGAATCAGAGATTTCCGGGGAATTGCTCGCGCGCAAAATTCGCGAGCTGATCGAAAACCCGCAGATGATGCAACAGATGGCTACGAATTGTTCGCGCCTGGCGCCGAAAGACGCAGCCGGCCGGGTGGTGAACACGATGGAAAAATACACGACTCATGAACCTCGCGTCTGAAGAAACCGCCGCGCCCGCGGAGTTTGCTCTCGAAGAATTTGGGAGCTGCACTGTGTCGCTTGATCTGCCGCGGTTCCTAACCCGTGAGCAGCATCGGATCCATCTCGTTGGTGTGGCGGGAAGCGGCATGAGTGGTCTCGCCGCGCTGTTAATCGAGCTCGGACACGCAGTGAGCGGCTCAGACAAGGTCAGCACGACCGAGACGGAGCGATTGCAGCGGCTCGGCCTGCGGTTCCATGGGCAGCATCGCCCGGAGCATGCCGACGCCGCGCAGCTGGTTATTTTTTCCTCCGCAATCAAAACCGATAATCCAATTCTCGTGAGCGCGCGCGATTCGGGAAAGCCGCTTGTCCGCCGGGCGGAAGCGCTGGCCGCAATCATGCGCGAGAAGCGTGGCATTGTCATCGCGGGAATGCACGGCAAAACAACCAGCTCAGCAATGACCGCCCACGTCTTGCGCGAAGGCGGACTGCATCCCTCGCATTATGTCGGCGCCGAAATTCCGATTCTCGGAACCAACGCGCACTGGGACGCGCGCGGCGAATATTTCGTGGCCGAAGGCGACGAAAGCGACGGCACGCTACGTTGTTTTCATCCCGAGCACTCCCTCATTCTGAACATCGAGGAAGAGCATCTCGATTTTTATCCCGATCTTGCGGCGATCGAAAAAGTCTTTGCACAACTGATCGACCAAACGCGTGGAACCGTCCTCTATAACGTTGATGATTCCAACGCCGCGCGATTATGTGCGAAGCGCAAGCGCGCCGTTTCCTACGGATTTTCCGAACAGGCCGATTACCGCGGCGGCGAAGTCGAGTTGCGGGATTTTGCTTCGTCTTTTTGCGTGTATCGGCGCGGCGGAAAACTCGGACAAACGAGTCTCAACGTTCCCGGAGAACACAATGTGCACAACGCTCTTGGGGTGATTGCGCTTGCTTCAGAGCTGGGAATTCCGTTCGAAAAAGTCGCGGTTTGCCTTCGCAGATTTGAACACGCGCGTCGCCGGTTTGAGATCAAATATGCAAGTGATCGGTTTTTGCTTGTCGATGATTACGCCCATCACCCGACGGAAATCCGCGCCACGCTCAAGACGGCGAAAGCGATTCAGCGCCGGCGCCTGGTGACGATGTTTCAGCCCCACCGCTTTTCACGAACCAAAGCGATGTGCCGCGAATTTGGCAGCGCGTTCGACGACGCCGACCGGGTCGTGATCGCGGATGTGTATCCTGCCAGCGAGGCCAGACGATTGTCGATGAGGTCACGCGACACGGGCATTGTGGAGTAAGTTATCAGCCACGTCTGGAATGGGTGCATCGCGACGTCGGGAACATGCTGGAGTCCGGCGATCTCGTTTTGAGCCTGGGCGCCGGCAACATCCACGAGCAATTGGAGATTCTCGC
>QHOF01000467.1 GCA_003219335.1 Verrucomicrobiota bacterium
TGTTGCTGCTCGCGGGTGGACGCGCGCTGCTGATGCAATTGGCCCATCCCAAAGTTGCCGCCGGGGTCGCAGAGCACAGCCATTTCAAAGATGATCCTCTCGGTCGCCTACACCGCACCATGAGCACCATGTGGTCGATCGTGTTTGACGAACCGCCTAAGGCGCAGGCCGCGCTAGCGCAGGTCAAAAACATCCATAGCAAGGTTCGCGGGATGATTAGGACGGCAGAACCCGTGCCTTCTGGTACGGCGTATGACGCTTTAGACCCGGAACTGTTGCTCTGGGTGCACGCCACGCTGATCGATTCGGCGATGGTGGCTTACGAAATTTTCGTCAAGCCGGTAGCTCAAGATGAAAAGTCGCGCTATTACGATGACACCACAGAGCTGGCCCATCTATTCGAAATTCCAGAAACCTTCGTCCCGGAGTCTTTGACGGATTTCTACGACTACATGGAGCGCATGCTCAGCGGGGATGCCATCGTGGCGGGACCCGCCGCGCGATCTCTCGCCCAGGAAATTCTCCATCCGCGTCCGTTGGTTTTGAAAATGGCCGGGCCTTTGTTCGCTTTGATCACCGCAGGATTGCTGCCGGAGCGATTGCGGGAGGGCTACGGCCTCAATTGGGATGCGCGAAAAGAGAAGAGGTTTCGGCGGCTCGTTAAAACAATCCGAGTCTCCCTCCCGTTTGTGCCGAGGCCGCTGCGTATCGTCCCCAACGCACGAAGCGCGGAGAAGAGCCTGTTGGCGTGTAAGCTGCGTCCATCCTAACCATCATTTTCGTGCGTTCCTTGCTCCGTTTAGCGCAAGCGTTCTATACAGCAGCGATAAAATAGTAAACCTGTCACGTCAGATAACGGGCTATTGTTCAAGTAGTTTCATAAATTTCTTGCATTGTTTGCAGTCTTATGGCAATGTTTGACTCTGTTTGGCATTTAAAGGAGCTGTCGATGAGTCGGAAATCTACAGCAATACTGAAGAGGGTTAGGTGTTTGTCGGATCATCAATTGTAAAAGGTTAGGCCTCGCGAATGTGATCGCCGCGAACGTGAACCGTCCCTCGTCTTTTTAGATGCATGTCAAGCCGTCTCTCGATTGGAGTATTTCTCATACACCCATCGTCGAAAATGTTGGATGGCACCGTACAGGCAAGGGGCATTTCCTGATTTGGTTATTCAATGTTCCAATCTCTGTGCTTTTAAATTTTCATTACGGGTTGTTGATTGAGCGCCATTTATGGCCGATCAGCCATAAATGGCAGGGTTCTGGATCGCACAACAAACACGCTGTGTTTCGGCTTATATTCTCAGAATGAAGCGCCTTTTTTGGCCGATTCCAATTTAATCCGCGCTCGACAATTTATGTTTAAAGGAAAAAACTAGTTAATTATTCGTGACATAAATAGCGCCTCGTCATGGATGGCATATCGCTTGCTGTTTTTTGCAGTCAAAGGCACATGCGCGTGGAGAACCTACAACGAGATTGGTACGTCGTCTACAGCAAACCACATAAAGAACGACAGGCCCAATTTCATCTCGGTCTGAAAGGATTGGAGAGTTTCTTTCCGCGCTTACATCTGCCGGGATCCGTTGAGAGGAAAAGGAGAATCGTTCCATTATTTCCCAACTATCTGTTTGTTCGCATTCATCTCCCCACTGAATACCATTACGTTATCTGGTCGCCCGGAGTTAAAAAGATTGTAAACTTCGGCGAAACGCCGATTCCGCTGGAAGAGAGCGTCATTAGTTTTCTCCAGCAAAGGGCGGGCGTCGGGGGGATTATCCAAACTCACTCGCGGTTGAAACGCGGACAGGAAGTGGAAATTTCGGGCGGACCTTTCGACGGCCTGTTGGCGATTATCCAGGATCCGCCAGACAGCAGAGGCCGAGTTAAGATTTTGCTAAAGCTCTTGAGTCGTCAAATCAGCGTGAAGCTAGGGATTGAGTTTATCAAGGGTGATTGGGCTGCGCTTGAGCCGGTGGTTGCAGCCAACATAGGACCGAGTTTGCTTTCGGCCGCAGGCTGAAGAGTTCGGTCCGTAGAGGGGGTTTAATTTAAAAACGGGCGTGACCTGATGGGCGGAGCTATATGCTTCGGATGAAAAACTGCTGTCAGCGCGACTGCGGATCTTCTAAGCGAATAAAAAAATCAAAGTCATTTTTGTTGAGAGGGTATGGCAATGACTAATCGGATCGAGAGAAAGTTCATCGGCAAGTCGCAGGCTGTCTTGGTAGCATTCGTGGCAATCGTCGGATGCTCGAATCCAGTTGCTAACATTCCCGAGCTCAAGCCCGAACAGCTCGTGGCTAAGCCGGTCAACCAGCCGGCTTATGAACAGAACTATAAAATGGTTCCCTACGATCTGATCACCATTCGATTTCCTTTCCATCCGGAGCAGGACCCCAAGGCACCGGTCTCCATTCGCCCTGACGGACAGATCAGTCTGGATGGCGTCGGCTCGGTTCGGGCAGCGGGTTTGACCCCGGACGAATTAGGCAA
>QHOF01000468.1 GCA_003219335.1 Verrucomicrobiota bacterium
CCCGGGGTAACCCAATCGTATTTTATTGCTGGAGTGCCACAAAATCCGCAAGCGCTCGTAGTTCTGTTCCCCGGTTCGGGTGGACTCATCCGGTTGCGGCAGGAGAGAGGCCAGATCAAATTCGGCCCCAATAACTTTCTGGTCCGAAGCCGGGACGAGTTTGTTAGGGGCGGAGTAATTGCGGCCATTGTGGACGCGCCGTCGGATTACCAGAGCAGTGGCGGCATGAGCGATGAATTCCGCCTCGGCACAGATCATTTCACGGATATTTCCGCTGTGGTTAGCGATCTCGGCAAGCGTTTTTCCGGCACCCCGATTTTTCTCGTCGGCACCAGCCGGGGCACGATCTCGGCCGCGGCTCTAGGGGCGAGATTCGGCCCACAAATTGCCGGCGTGGTATTGACCGCGACGTTATTTCGACAAAGCAGCGGCCGGTCCGGTGAGTCCGGTCCTGGCTTGAGCCGGTTTGATTTCGGAACTATCAAGGTGCCTGTGCTGTTTGTACATCACGTCAGCGATCAATGTGGTGTTACGCCATATGCGGACGCAGCGCGGCTAGTGGACAAATATCCACTCATATCCGTTGTGGGAGGACGTCCCCCGGAATCAGGACCTTGCGACGCTCTCAGCGCGCATGGCTTTTTAGGCAAGGAGTCGGGGACGATCGAACAGATCGTGAATTGGATGTTGAAAAAACCGTTTCGCGAGCAAGTGAAGTGATCGGCAATCAGGGAGGAATTGATGGAGTACCGACGGTTCGGAAGCACTGACTTCAAAGTTTCGCCGATAGGGCTCGGCTGCATGAGCATGTCCGGCGTGTATGGTCCCGCGGACGATAATGAATCCATCGCGACGCTTCACCGCGCGTTCGATCTGGGGATCAATTTTCTGGACACGTCGGCGAGCTACGGCAACGGCCACAACCATGAGCTGATCGCGAAAGCGCTCAAGGGGAGACGCGAACGAATCGTGATTCATTCCAAGTCCGGTAGCCCGCGCACGCCGGATGCCAGCGGAAACCGCAGCGGCAGCACGCCGGAATATCTGACGCAAAACTGCGAGCAAAGCCTGAAGCGACTCGGCATCGACTGTCTCGATGTCTTTTGCATGTCGCGCGTCGATCCCAAAATTCCCGTCGAAGACTCTGTGGGAGCCATGGCCCGGCTCGTGGAACAAGGCAAGACGCGCTACATCGGTTTGTCGGAGGCCAGCGCCAACTCCATAAGGCGGGCGCGGAAAGTGCATCCCATCGTCTCGTTGCAGATGGAATATTCGCTCTGGTCTCGCGATCCCGAAGGCGGCAACATTCAAGCCTGCCGCGAGTTCAACATGGGCTTCATGGCCTATTCGCCACTCGGACGCGGTTTCTTCGCCGGGGCGGTGCACGACATCAAGGATTTCCCGGACGACGACAATCGGCGGAATCATCCGCGGTTTCAAACGGGCAATATCGAGCACAATCTCAAACTCCTCGCCCAGTTCGAACAAATCGCCAAAGAAAAAGGAGCAACGCCGGCGCAACTGGCGTTGGCTTGGCTGATGATGCAGGGCAATGATGTGATTCCGATTCCGAGTAATAAGACGCGGCAGCACTTGGAAGAAAACATCAGAGCCATCGACATCAAATTGACCAAAGACGACCTGGCGCGACTGGATGCGATTTTTCCGCCAGGAGCTGCGGCAGGTCCGCGGACACGAGATATGGATCGGGTGAATGTTTGAACGACAGTTCAAGGTTCAGTGTTCAAGGTTCGGGAAAGGTGCCGCCCCCTCTTTTCTCTCTCCCGCGACGGGGGAGATGTAAGAGGGGGATATTGAACGGAGTACGAAGGAGGGAGCCATGAAAGATGTGACAATCGTTGTCGGTACCGTCGGCCAGAGCATTATGCGCAGCGAGGACGATGGAAAAACCTGGGCGCGCATCGGACCGCGGCATGGATTTGCTTACGAAGCCTCGGTGCGTTGTATTGCCATGCACCCGCGCCAACCCAACATTCTCTTCGCGGGCACGGAGAAAGGGCTCTATCGCAGCGAGGATGCGGGAGCGAACTGGCAGTTCGTCGATTCGGCGCTCAATTCCTATTACATCTGGGCGTTCGCCATCGATCCGGTGAATCCGGAAATCATGTTCGCGGGAAGCGGAACGCCGACGCCGCCGGCCATCTTTCGCTCTACCGATGGCGGAAAGCACTGGGAGAAGCAGCCGGCGGAGATCGCCGCGGAGTGCGAGAACGTTGGCACACCGAGAGTTACCGGCATCGCCGTCGATCCGGTGGAGCCGAAAAACATCTGGATGAGTCTTGAAGTGGACGGCGCGCGCCACAGCAGCGACGGGGGGAAAACGTGGACGCTGGTGGAAGCTACGGGCCACAAAGATATTCACAACGTCGCCGTCACCGCAGGGCCACCCAAGACCGTCTTCATTATGGCTAACCGTGAAATCTATGCGAGCACG
>QHOF01000462.1 GCA_003219335.1 Verrucomicrobiota bacterium
TTACAATGATCCAGGTCTGGCAGGCGGAGCACTCGGCGACGATAGTTCGGCTTGACTCTCGGTTTGCCCATGACGACGGCCTCCAGTGCCGCGGCAGTCGGAATACGGTAAGCTCGGCTCGCGTGCAAGCTCGAATCACACGGGGACGGAACCGCATTTTTTTTGGGTTCCCAAGCCAGCAGACATCGGAGTAAGACCATGGGCATCAGCAATCCCGAGACTCAAAAGAAGGTGTTCGGACCGAGATGGGAACACGAGATCGAAAAGCAAGGCTGGCCGTTCTGGAAAAGGCTCATGCACCGACTGCAGGACTGTCCTATATGCAAGCCCAAATCACAAACTCGAAAACTTCAATGAGCGCTATCGCCTGATTGCAACAGTTGACGCAGGTCAATTAATAGCCGAGCGGTGGGTGTGAACGGTGTCCTCAGCGCCACTACTGCAGCTTTGCGTATTCCGCTTTGGCTTGCTTCAGGATGGGGATGTCGGGGTCGGCGTCTTTCCAGAGCGTGAGAAAGTCTTGGTAGGCCATTTTCGCTTTGGTGGTATCGCCCGTAAGCGCATAGGCTCGTCCCAACTGAAGGTGTGCCAGCGCCCCAATTAGCTCATGTCTAAGGAGGCCGCGATAATGAAGCAGCTTTTGAAACTCGGCGGCCGCTGCCTCTCCATTGTGGGCCAGCAAGTAGGCCTGGCCCCGCAGGTAAGCTGGTTGCAGACCCCACCACAGTTCGCGAGGGGCAAGGATTTCTAGTAAGGCGAGAGCCTGGGCTGCATTGCCCTTAGTGACTTCCATCTCTGCTCTTAAGTATGTCTGCGTATTCGACGGCTGACTTCTCTCCAGCTCAGCAAGTAGACTCTCAGCGCCAGGGTGATCTCCGACACGCTCCAATGTCAGGGCCGCGACAGAAATGACCGACCCGTCCCGCGAGAGGGCCAAAGCTGCAGCCACGTCCCGCTTTGCACCTTGGGAGTTGCCAAATGTCGCCTCACGTAAGGCGGCGATCGCCTGCCAGTGCGCGGCTGTATCTTTGAAGTCGGCACGAATTGCCGATTGTATGGCGCGTCGGGAGAACTCCCGTGCTTTCGCAAGCCGCCCGTAATACGCCTCAGTGTCGGATTGCACGTTTAGGAAATACGCTTCGTCGCCCGGCCTGCCAGCCGCCCACTCTACCTGCTGTTGCATCCCCGCCGTGTCACCATTCAGAAACGCCAGGTAATACAAATCGCCATGGAGGAAAGAATGGTCCAACTTGCGAGCCAGAGCCTGCTCAACAATCGTGTTTGCTTCATCCAGTCGATTCAGATGCATGTACATTAATGCAACGATGCCATAAAGTGATGCATTGTTCGGGTCCAGATGCAACGCGGCTTCATATTGGGCGAGGGCTTTGTCAAACTGGCCGAGCCGTCGATAAGCCTCGGCCAATCCTTCGTGCGCCTCCGAATCTCGCGGATAACTCTGTCCCCAAGCCTCGGCCGCCTGGATTGCTTTGTCGACGTCGTCGGCGACAAGAATGTAATAGTCCACCGATAACCTCCATTTCTCGCGCTCGCTGACCCGATCGCGCAGTTCGTAGGCCTTCTTGATGCTCTCGGTGCGCAAGCTATCCTCGTGGAACACGCGATACACCCGTCCCATCGCTGCATAGGCTAGTGCGAAGTTGGGGTCAAGTTCGACGGCACGCTTGAAGTAAGGGAGAGACTCTGCATATACTTGCGCTCTAACGCCAAAGCTGTAGGCCTTTAACGCTTCCAGTGACGATGTTGTTGCGGCCACGGGAACATCAAGCTTCTGCACCATAGTCAACGACTCGCCCAGTTCGCTGCGCAGCTTGGACGATGCCCCGCCTAGAGCCTCCAGCACCTTCTCCTTGGACACCGCCGTGACCTGCTCCTCCGTCAGCGTTTCACCACTCTGACAATTCACCGCCTTCAACCCCAGCACATATTGGCTGCCCAGACTGCCAATCGATCCCACAAGGTAGGCTTTGCTGCCCGCCCGCTGGCAAACCTCGCCGACCAACTCGGGCGTGAGTTTCGTGCTGGCCGGACGAGTCATCTGTTGCAAGGTCTTCGCGACTTCGCTGTCAGAAAGCACATTGAGGAAGGGCGACTGCCGCAGGGAAATGTTGAGCGCCGTCTTCAGTGTGTCATCGAATACCGCATCGCCCGTGCTGTTAGCGAAATCGGCGATCACGATGGTGTCCTTCTCGGTCAGCCGCCGAGCCTGCCGCGAGCGCCAGAACAGTCCGCCAGCGACCGCAGCAGCCAGCACAACCGCCATCACAAGAACCACGACCTTCCACTTGTGAGTGGGCGCTGCCGCAGTCGCACTGGCAGCGGCGGTCGGTTCTTTTCGGTCGATGCTGGTGACGGGTGCAATGAACCGGTAGCCGCGCCGGGGCAGCGTTTCGATAAACCGAGGGTTGTCGGCGGAGTCGCCCAGCGCCTCGCGCAGCTTATTGATCGACGTATTCAGGCTGCTGTCGAAATCGACGAAGGTATCGGCGGGCCAGGTGCTGGAGCGAAGCTCTTCCCGAGTCACCACCTCGCCGGGTCGTTGAAGTAGGAGTGTGAGGACGCGAAATGGCTGTTCCTGAAGCTTGATCCGCACGCCCTGCTTGCGCAGTTCCCCGGCGTACACGTCCACCTCGAAGGTTCCGAAGCGCAGGAGGGGAGATCGGGTCTCAAGGGGCATCGAGGTCCACCCGTGAGGCAAGGGTTGAGTCTAACACCGCCAAAAAGTGACAAGATGCGAGATAAGGCTCGGCAGTAAAACATTGAAGCGAGAACAGGTAAGTTGCTTAGAAGTAATCAAGCCTGAATCAAGCCACAGTCGATTGATCTTCCTTAAAACCTGCCCCAAGTTCGCCTCCACAACGGAGGTGGAGCGTGAACCAGGGGGTTTGGCCGGTTCTGCTTTGGTT
>QHOF01000455.1 GCA_003219335.1 Verrucomicrobiota bacterium
TAGTGTCATTACAGCTGGATTGTTTCTCGTGTTGGCCGCCCTTAGCGCTCGCGCAGCGAATCTGGACAGGATTTCGGCAGAGACCGGAGTTCCTGTCGCTACGCTGCAGGCGGAGAGAGGATCGACCGGGCTTGGCTGGGGTGGATTGGAGAAAGCGCACCTGCTGGCTAACGCGTCTGGTCAGAGCTTCGACACGATCGTAGGCCAGTTCCAGGGCCACGAAGGCTGGGGGCAAATTGCGCACGATTACGGGCTGAACCTCGGCAACGTTGTGAGCAGCGCGCGCCGCTCAAGCCGGGCCACAGCACATGCGCAGAACCTCAACACGGTTCATGGCAAGAACGCGACTGTTCATGGCAAGAGCGCCACGAACATTGGCCGGGGTCACGCCAACAGGATGACCACGAGTAGAGCTATGGGTCATCGCTCGAGCTTTAGGTCTGGCTTTAGCGGATCTCATGGTATGCGTTCGATGGGTCACGTGAGTGGCTTCAGAGGATCTCACGGCATGGGTTCCATGGGCCACGGTGGTCGCGCCCATGGCGGCCGGTAACCGGGAACGTTGCCGCCAATCCCGCAGGAGCGGGACGAAACGAGCCAGCTTTGCTCGCCACGGCTCCGAGCGGAAATTTGGAGGGCGGAGCTCTGCGACGCCTAACGAGCACATGAAAAGAACGCGACCGAACCGGCCAGCTCTGCTTCGGCCTCTTCCTCGATGACAAGGAGCTTCACTCGTGACGTGCTCGAATGTCCCGAGACACCTCTTCCGCCGGCCGACCTTTGGCTGTTCCTTCGCCAATCCGATCCACTCGCTTTGCAATCTCAACATCCCACGCCGCCTCCACGCCTTCCTCCGGAGGGCCCTCGAGACTCACCAAAAGTTTGCGAGCGAGTTCCGCACGTTCTTGGTCGGAAAGTGACAACGCCTCCTGTGCCAGACGTTCAACGGCTGCGGCCATGTCGAAAGTTTCGCACCCGCGTGTGGCTGGTCAAGCAATCTCCTCCTACACCACGAAAGCAAAGGCGCGTTGCTGTTTACCTTCAAGTGCGCGCTCGCGAGGGCGCAGTCGCCAGGTCGCCGCGGCGACCGCTCCCCTATCCGTGTGATCCGTGGTGTCTCCCGCTTCAAGCTTTCAACCAGTCAATGCTTCATGAACCAGAGAACCGGCTTGACGCCGAGTTACGAAGGACAGATAAGGGAACTGTGATGACGAGAAAAGTGGTCCGCATATTTCTGATCGGAACCCTGTTCGGTGTGATGATCACGGCCGCGGTGACATATGTGTTCGCAATTCCGGCTAACAGCAATTACTGGCGAATGGAGATCTGGAAACGCGGCGGCGCAGCTTGGACCTCCGACACAAATGGTCACCTCGGCTGGAAGTGGCTGGTTGAACCTATCCCGGATACTCCGAGTCAAAAGCGAGCTGTCGTACCGCCGTCCAAGGTAAACGTTCGTAGCGAGCAGCTGTAGATCAGCCTGACTTAGCGGCGGTTAATGGTTAAAAAAGTTACAAGGTTACAAGGGAATTTCTCTTCGACGCTTCAACCAATCAACCAATCACCTGGCCTCGCGGCGCTTTGAACGCTAATTGAAATAGAACCCGCTCCCGGCTAAGCTTTGATCATGAGTCTTGCGGAAATCGAAGAGGCTGTCGATAAGTTGCCCCCGAGGGAGCTGGCAAAATTGGCTGCACACATCGCCCGCCGCGACAAGCTCGCTTGGGATAAAGAGATCGAAGAGGATTTTTCACCAGGAGGCAAGCACGAGAAAATACTGGAGAAGATCGACCGCGAAATCGACGCCGGCAATTTCACGCCGTTTCCGTGAACTTCCATTGCGCTGCCGTCGTTTTGGAAATACTACAAGCGACTCCCGAAGCACATACAAGAGCTGGCCGATAAAAATTTCGCCTTGTTCAAGACAAATCCCCAACATCCTTCGCTAGGGTTCCGCAGGAAGGGAAGCGTTTACACCGCCGAAATCGGTCGCAGCTATCGGGCGCTTGCCCGCGAACGGAGAGGCCACTACTACTGGTTCTGGATCGGCACACACGAAGATTACAATAAGTTCCGGCTGTGATCCGCGTCTGCCGCAGCGGACGCGCTATAATATCCGTGTCATCCGCGGTCGTCTTGCGCTTCCCAGAAAACAAAAGCCCCGCCGGACGCTGCCGGCGGGGGCTTTGAATTAAACTAAACTAAACGAGCCAGCTTCTCTTATGGAAATTGTAGTAGGTTGGCAGGATTACCGGCGGTCACGGTACCTTCGGCCTCCCCAGTCTTAAGGCCGATTTGGTTCTGAAACGTTACTTCGTTCCCAGCTCCACCCCAACCGAGAAGCGTGTCCTGGCCTGATCTGAAGACGGCCGCGTTGCCGCCTTTCTGGATCGTG
>QHOF01000456.1 GCA_003219335.1 Verrucomicrobiota bacterium
CGGCGCTCTTGGTAACCGAATCGGTCCCTTCGGTTCTGACCACCATCTGTTCCGGTGGCCGGCTCTCGACAATCGTCGAGCGAAAAAAGAATTTGCCTGAGATGGGTCCGACGGTAGCGGCGAGCACGCCTTCGAAAGATTTATCGTCGATCTGCTTGACCTCTTCGATCCCAGGCAGGCAAGCGGAAAATTTATTGATGTCGATCAAAAAATCCCAAGCCTTTTCCGCTGGGACGTTGAGATCGATCTTGCCGTCAAAAATCATCGCCCTCGAATCTTCTCAATAAAATTCACGCGCGATCTTATGTGAGAAAAATACGCCTTACAAGTGCCGCAAGAGAAACATTACGCGAAGGTTAAGCAAAATCGAAAAGGACGAAGTAAGGCTTACAATTTTGCCGGGTAATCTGTCGGCGGTTCTTTGCCGCGTGCGACGGCAACCGCGGCTTTTGCGAGGGCCACGGGGCTAGGGCGATCCGCCGCGCTGGCGCTGACATAAGCCCAGCGAATTTCGCCGCTGCGGTTCACGATGTAAGTTACTGGCGAAGCGATAAGTCCGGCCCAATGACCTTCGTTTTCGGCGCCGATCGCGCGGATGAGTTTCGCATCGGGATCGATCAGCAAGCGTAAAGGATAGGGATCGAGGGAGATGTGCGGGCGATCTTCTTGGCAGTCGCGGGTGACGCGCTCACGAAGTTTTCTGCCTTCTTCGGCGGGTTCGACGCTGACGCCGAGAACCTGGATTTTCTCGGGAACGTATCTCTCGGATTCATAAACGAAGGCCGTCACCTGGGCCCGGCACCACGGTCACCAACGGCCGCGGTAAAAGAACACGACGGTTGCTGGCGCTTTCGCGAACACAGCGGGAAATTCCACGGTCTCGCCGTCAATGTCTTGGAGCTTGGCCGCGGGAAACGAATCTCCGATTCTCATCTTGGGCATTTCTTGTCCCCGTAATCTGGGTTGTAAATATCTTCGCCCCAACGGACGGGATTGTCGGCAATGTATTCCCGAACCCGGTTCCATTCCGATTCATTGCGAATAATGTGCTCCTAATAATTCCGCTGCCATAGGACGCCCGTTGTCTTTTCCATTTCATTAATCCGCCTCGTGCACGCGGATTTGAATGCTCCGATAATCGTCGGTAAGGAACAGGGAATCGGATGACCAAATCGTCCGGACGTAGGGGCACGGCGCGCCGTGCCCCTACCACCCTCGAGAATACAAATAATTCCGTGAATATGGTTTGGCATGACAATGAATGAATCCAATTCGACATATGGCCGCAAAACCGCCGTTCGGACCCATTCCTTCCGAACTATTTTACCACGATCGTTAAGTCTCAATTCCCCTTCCGTGATCTCCCCGAATAAGCATTCTCTGTTACGCGCGCATATAGTGACGAAATAATCCTCCGCTTCGCGGTAATCATATCCCTTTAACCTGATAGATCGGCGCTGGTCTCGTTCCGGGTTGAACTTCATCGACGTAGGGCACGGCGCGCCGTGCCCCTAGCGTGTTCCGTGAAGCGCGTCGTACACTTTTTCTGCGGTGATCGGCAGGCTCTTGATCCTCACGCCGCAAGCGTCTTCAACAGCATTGGCGATGGCCGCCGCTGTGGGAATATTGGCGGTTTCGCCGATGGGCATGCTGTTATACGGCCCGGCGCCCTCGGGCTGCTCGGTTACTGAGCTTTTGAACGGCGGAACGTCTCTGATCGTTGGAATCTTATATTCACCAAAATTTGTCGTCGCAACTTTCCCGTCGTTGATGATGAGCTGCTCCATGAGCGCATAACCGATGCCGGTCATAGTCCCGCCTTCGATTTGTCCCTGGTGCATCAGCGGATTGAGCACTGTACCGGTATTGTGGGTGGAGGTAAATTTCTTGAGCTGTACTTGCCCGGT
>QHOF01000457.1 GCA_003219335.1 Verrucomicrobiota bacterium
TGCCAACTATGTGATCGTTCCTTGTTTTTTTCTATTCCGCGCCAACCTGTTGCCGCCGCAAGACGCATCGTGGCTAGCCGCCTTGCCGCTCATCGCCAGCGCCTACGGCTTCTGCCGCAAGGAAGCCAAAACCGCCGACCATTTCTTCCTTGGTTTTCCGTCTTATTGGAACATCGTTGCGTTCTACCTCTATACTTTGCAGACGCCGCGCTGGATCAACGCCTTTTCGGTGATCATCCTTTCCATATTAGTGTTCGTTCCCATCAGGTACGTCTACCCAAGCCGCAGTCCGGTCTATCGCGGTCTCACCAACAGCCTGGGAGTTCTCTGGGCCATTTCGGTCTTGCTCGTCATTTATCTGCTGCCCGAACCACCGCCTCATTTAGTGTTTGCGTCGCTCCTGTTTCCCGCTTACTATACCGTGCTATCGTTCTGGGTCCTAAATTTATTATTTCGAGGTTAGAGATGAAAAGACATCCAGGGATCTCCATCGTAGCGCTGGCAACCATTGCGCTTGTTCTCGCGGCGCAATGGCTCTGCACCTTAGCGGCGGCAGGCCAGTCTCCATCTTCGGGACCCCCAGGACCGAAGTACATCTTCATCTTTCTCGCCGACGGTGCCGGCATTCCCCACATGGAGATCACCCGGAAATATAACCGAGTGGTTTACAACGAAGGACTGGTGATCACCGACAAGATCATGAAGCAAGGTGCGCTAGGTTTGCTGACGGTCGATGCCGCAGATTCCCTTTCCACGGACTCCGCGGCCGCCGCCACCGCCTTAGCGAGCGGCTGCAAGGCAAAAGTCGGCGCGCTCGGCATCTGCGACGACGGCACGATTCCGAAAACGGCCCTGGAGATGGCGAAAGAAAAAGGCATGCGCATAGGACTGGTTACGAACTCGACCATTTACGACGCCAGCCCGGCGGCCTTTGCCGGCCACGTCTCCAACCGGAGGTATTTCAATCTGATCATCGACCAATACCTCCGCCTGGGCGTGGACCTTCTGTTAGGCGGCGGACGGGATCAGTTTCTCCCGCAAAAACAGCCGGGCAGCACCAGGAAAGACGACAATGACATGATCGCCGCTTTCATAAGACAGGGTTACACCTACGCTTCGGACAAACTCGAGCTCTCCCGCGCCAAGGGAAGTAAACTGTTTGGACTCTTCAGCCTTCAGGAAATGAGCTTCGAGCTCGACCGCGACAAGGACAAGGAGCCCTCCTTAACCGAGATGACCCAAGCCGCTATCCGCTTTCTCGAGGAGGGAAACCAGCGCGGCTTCATGCTCTTCATAGAAAATGAGAATACGGACACCGCCAGCCATCTCATAGACGTCGCGTCCGTGATTCACGCCTACCGTGAGTTCGACCGCGCGGTGGGCATGGCTTACGAATTTTATCGCAAGCACCCGCGAGAAACGCTGATCTTGGTAACCTCGGACCACGAGACAGGCGGGCTCGGCTTCACTCTTTCTGCGCTGGCTGAGCCGACGGATCGGAATGCCGCGCGATTGACGGCCACTGAGCAGGATCTCAAGAAAATCGCTTCGATCCGGATCTCACTAAGAAAAGCGGGTGAGATCCTAGGGCCCAACCCGACGTCGGAGGCGGTAGACCAACTGATGAGAGAATATTTTAAAGGATTTACCCTGGCGGCGGATCTCAAGAAGATGCTGCTTAACAGGCAAATACCATCTCGAAGCATTTTCACCGATCCGGTCATCGCCGCTCTCGGCTTGATGGTCGCAAACAACACCCAGGCCTACTGGAGCACCGGAGGGCACACCAACCATCCGGTGTTTGTCGCCGCTCTCGGCCCAGGTGCGGAAAAGTTCAAGGGGTATCAGGACAATACGGACTTTGGAAAGAATCTAAAGGCGATCTTAGAAGGCAAGAGATCGCGCTAAGAACAACGCTTGGGTCAAGCGGTTGGTCCGCGAAAAGGAAATTCTCGCTCAATAATTTCAGATATGAGGTGCAGTTCGTCCGGGGCAGCGCTTCCAGTATACTTACGGCTGCAGCGCAAGGAGCGAAGCTCAAAATTCTCTTCTCGCTTTTCGCTGGATCCCTTTTCCTTTCAGCCTTTCATGAGCGCGGAGTCTTTTATCCAATAGAATCCTCAGGTCGAGAGAACTTTATCAAGGCGCTTATAGCGGCTATCTGGTAACGCGGCTCGCGCTGGAGCGGCCGGAGATCATCATATCACAGACTCGTGGATGTACGTGCGTGAACGGATCGCAAAGCTGGCGAGGAACGCCGAAGCAGCAGCGGCGAAGATGGCCGCAAGCCGCTTCAGAGAGCATTGCGCTGTGTTGTGTAGCCCAACCGGCGGAGGTAAGCTGAAATCGGTAGATCGCCTAAGCTCTGATTAGCTAGCAGAACCTCGCACGGAGGATTCTATGAGAGGTATATTAGCTACATTGCTGACAAGTCTCGCAGTCCTCTACGCCTTGTTCGTACTGCTCTCGGAAGATCGCGGCACGCCGAGCGGCTCGGGGTTGATCAACAGCTCGGAAAAAATCTCCGATGTCGGGGACCGTTTGATGCAAACGATTATGCTCCAGCGTCAACGACAATCGAAGGATTACCCCGCAAGTCCAGATACCGATCGGATAATAAAAGTGCAGCAAGCTTTGAAAGATGACGGTTTCTATTCGGGGCCCGTTGACGGTACGATGAGACAGAGCACGCGCGAGGCGATACGGTCGTTTCAACAATCGAATCATCTCAACGTGACTGGAACCCTGGATGACGACACGGCCCGAGAGCTGGGAGTTCAATAAAAAATAATTCGAAGAGGGGTTATCAGGTTAAAAAGT
>QHOF01000458.1:0-362 GCA_003219335.1 Verrucomicrobiota bacterium
CATCGTGTGACTCTTAACGTTGCCGAGTGAGCCGACTTTAAGCATGAACGCGCTCATCGTCTCGTCATCGGGCGCTTCAAACACCACCACAGCGTCATAAGCGCCCATTGTCCAGAATTCCTCGACGATCTTCATCCCCATTTTCTCCGCCTCAGCTATCGCGGCGTCGCCGCGCTTTACCGTATCTTTGATGTTGCGAATACCTTGATCTGCAAACTGAATCAGCCCGACATAAGTAGCCATGATGTGTTACTCCTTTCGTGTTGTTACATCTGAAATTATTGAAAATTCTGGTCCGCGCAAAAAGACAGAAGACCCATTGCATACAGGCTGCCATAGGCCAAGAATAACAGGCCGGTGGC
>QHOF01000458.1:396-907 GCA_003219335.1 Verrucomicrobiota bacterium
CTGATCGAATGATGGAACCTAGCGAAGCTCTTGGCATCGCTGCGCAGATCGCGGTCGCGCTGGCTGGTTTTGCAGGCGTGGTGGTCGTTTTTCGGCGCGAATCCGTTCACGAATGGTCGCCACTCGATAAATTCCGGCTGCGGCTTTTGCTTATGAACTCAGTGCTTCCCCTAGCCCTTTGCATGCTTGGACTGCTTTTCTTAACGATTAAACCGCTTCCTGCAGACATTTGGAAGTGGTGCAGCGTATTCGCATTTGTGGTTCTCGTCCTATTCGGGCTTACGAGCATGACGATCTTTCGTCGCCTCCATCTCGGCCAATTACAAAGCTACGGCCGCGCTACGCACTTTGTGTTTAACCTGTTCGGGATTCTTGGGACGGCGGTGATGCTTTTACAATTGTACAACGCCGCCATCCTCGGGACATTCTGGCCATTCTTCACTGGAATCGTTTTCCAACTTACCGCCGCAATGTTTCAGTTTATGCGCATTATTTTGATGCCGCCTGAATA
>QHOF01000458.1:954-3356 GCA_003219335.1 Verrucomicrobiota bacterium
CGGAGCCCGCGGAGGGAGAGTCGTCCAAGAGCAAACCCTCACCGTCTCCCTCTCCCTTTGAAAGGGCGAGGCGTCCCTTGCGTATCCAGCACACTTGATCTGCGCGGTCGCTCAAATTGAGAATGCGCAACGCTTCCGGCTATAGAAGCTTGATCTAGCTCGCGCTGGCCTAGGGGCGGAAGCCTACGACACTGGTTCGGTATCGTGCAGCCGGCCATAATCTACCGTGAGCTGCCCGGCGCCGTGCTCGGTGTAGATTTCGACAAAGCGGTGGCCGAACTGAATATCGCGCCAGGTGTAATCCTTTTGCGTTTGAACGGACGCTGCGATGACCGGATCGATTCCAACAACTGACACTAAAAACAGCGCACGGCTGGCTTCGAGAGACTCAACAGTCTCGCCAAAAAGCGGACTCCTCTCATCGATCGTGTGTCGCAGCGTCAACGCTGCGGGAAAAACGGTCAGCCGATCGAAATGGAGTTTGAGAACGTAAAAATGACGGAAATCTCCGCCTTCGAGCAACGGTTCATCGCGCGAGAACATGATTCGGAACTCGGCCTCCACCATGCTGTGCTGATTTTCGTTGCCGATTCGCACCATCAGCGTTGGCTTCCCATTCAACGGCGCAACGACCAGGGAATTGCTGAATACCACGCGCGCGATCGGGCGCGAAAAGCGCACGAAAATCAGCCCCGTCATGACGGCGAACAAAAAGACGCCGCTCATAATTTCAATCGTCGTGACCACATGGCCGTAGAGCGTCTGCGGATACATGTGGCCGTAGCCAACGGTAGCCAGCGTTTGCACGCTGAAAAAGAAGCAATCAAAAAACCAATGCCCACCAGTGCTGCCGGCGATGCTGTCTTGCTGAACACTGTAAAGCGTAGCGAAAAAAAGGTTCAGCCCGACATAAAGGCTGGCGACAAACCCGGCGAACTGCGGCCACCTTAAACCGAGGAGCCAGCGATAGACATCACGCCACCGCCATGCGTCTGTCCCGACTTTCACGAATTCGACCTGACCAGAGCGGATGGAAACCTGACTCGGCTTCCGCTTCCGCTTGTTCGCCGTCTTTCTCCTCATCGCCGTCTAATCTGCGGACATTCGCAATTGGTCAACAAAACCAGCGATGGCTTTAAGGATTTGTTGATCGCCTTCTTCCTGCGTTTCACCTCTTGCCTGGAGCTGATGCTTCTGCACGCGCAATGAATGGTCTCCGCCCTCGACGATATGCAAAAAGGTTGGTGCCTTCATCTCGGTTCGCGCGCGCTCCAGCAAATCCAATGGACACAGCGAGTCGCGCGTACCTTGTACAAATAGAATTGGCGTGGTCAGGGCGCGCAAAACTTCGTCGCGGAGTTTTGTGCGATCGCTCATGGCGCAGAGCGGATATCCGAGGCAAACCAAGGCGTCCACGTTTTCTTCAAGTGACACATGACATCCAACACGCGCACCCATGCTCTTGCCAATCAGGATTATCGAGTCCGATTGATGACTCTCTCGCGCCGCTTGCAACGCCTTCCGATGCGCCGCGATTAATTGAGGCAATGGATCGGGCCGTCTCCGGCCGGCGCGCATGTAGTCATAATCGAAGGTCTCGACGTCGCCGATCTTGGACAAGCGTTTTTTCCAATTTTGCATCCAGGGATGCGACGATGGCGCGCCTGCGCCTGGAGCAAACAAGATCAAAGGTTTCATGTGAACGGTTTTCAACGTCCAACTCTCAACGCTCAACGTCCAACGTCACAATTCAGATAGTTGAGCGTTCAGTGTTGGGCGTTGGGCGTTAACGTTTTTTGGCCGTGCCTCCTAAACGATCTGGAGGGCGGAGTTCTGCGACGCCTAACGAGCGTTCCATAAACGTCACATCACGCCAAGGGCTCGCGGAGCTCGTTCCTCCATTTACGCTGCGGGCTACAGGCGGAGAATCGTAACGAAATCGCAATAAACCTCGGCTGACCGGCGGCGCGGCTACATGCAACCGCAATGAATCATCGGCCGCTTATTGCACCGTCACAAGCGTGCCAACCGGGATTTCAGAGAAAAATTTGCGAGCAGCTTCCTCCGGCAACCGAATGCAACCGTGTGACGCCGGGTGATTCGGCACGTAGCCGGCGTGCATTCCAAAATCAAGACAGCTCAGTCGCATGAAATACGGCATGTCCACATGGTAAATGGTGGAACGATGGTATCGTTCCTTATTGGTGATCACAAATTCGCCCGTTTTCGTCGAATAACCTGGTCGGCCGGTCGAACATTGCGCGTGATACACCTGTACACCGTCCTTAACGAGGGCGATCCGTTGCAAAGCGAGAGAAATTTCGAGGCGCAACCGATCCGGCGATGGCCCGCCGCCGAGAAGAATTTGTGCCGCCCGCCAGTGACCCGTCTCTGCGGCAATA
>QHOF01000477.1:0-487 GCA_003219335.1 Verrucomicrobiota bacterium
GTGATTGGGCTGCACCAGTTCGGTTTAAGCGCCCCTGGCGCCGAAGTGATGAAAGAACGCGGCATCGACGCGCAGCACGTGATCGACGCGGCGAAAAATCTCGGGTAGCGCACGGGACTCACGGGCTGGCGAGCGCGTCCTCGCGATCGCGGACTTTTCTTGTGACGTGCACCTGTCTGATAGCAACAAATTTAAAACAAAGCAGGTTTCGGCGCGACGCCGAAACCTGCACGCGAGACGCGTGCGCTACCCAAACTAAAACGCTTCTTCAGGTTCGCTCACGTTGCGCGCGCGAGTTTCGAAGCGTGTGAATTCTTTGAGGAACGTCAGCGGAATTTCGCCCACCGGGCCATTGCGCTGCTTCGCAATGATCAGTTCAGCTTCGCCGGCTTTCTCGACACGGGCCTCTTCATCTTCCTCGTAGAGTTCGGGCCGGACGAGCAACGCCACCAGATCCGCATCCTGTTCGATTGCACCGGATTCGCGC
>QHOF01000477.1:566-2935 GCA_003219335.1 Verrucomicrobiota bacterium
ATTCAACTGCGCCACGACGATGATCGGAATCTTCAATTCCTTCGCCAAAGCTTTGAGCCCCGCGGATATTTCCGAGATTTCCAGTTGGCGATTGTCCTGCGCGCGGCGCGAAGTGGATCTCAGCAGTTGCAGATAATCGACAATCATGAGGCGCACGTCCTGTTGCGCTTTGAGCCGGCGCGCTTTCGCCCGCAATTCGAGAATGGTGAGAGTCGGGCTGTCGTCGATGAAGATTTTCGCTTCCGCAAGTTTCGATGCCGCTGCGGTCAGGCTGGGAAAATCGCGCTCAGCCAAAAATCCGTCGCGCACCTTTTGCAAATTCACGCGCGCCCGCGAGCACAGCAGCCGTTGCACCAGCTGCTGGCTGCTCATTTCCAAGCTGAACACGCCGACTGGAAGTTTTTCATTAATCGCCACGTGTTCTGCAATGTTCATGGCCATGGCGGTTTTACCCATGCTGGGTCGCGCGGCAATTACGATCATTTCCGAAGCGTGCAAACCGCTGGTCATCCGGTCGAATTCGACAAAGCCGGTGGAGATTCCCGTGATGCCGCCTTTGCGCTCGTAGAGTTTCTCGATCGACTCGATGGCTTCCATGACCTGGTCCTTCATGGAAAGCATCTGGCCTCTGAAGCGGTCTTCGCCCACCGCGAAGATTTTCTGTTCCACTTCGTCGAGGAGATTGTTCACGTCATCCTGCTCTTCGTAAGCGCGGCGGACACTCTCGGTGGCGGCGGAAATGATTTCCCGCAGAATGTATTTGTCGCGAACTATCTCGAGGTAATATTGCACGTTCGCCGCGGTAGGCACGAACGTGAACAGATTCGTGACGAACGCTGCGCCGCCTACGTTTTCCAGAAGATGCCGGTCACGCAAGACCTGTGTGAACGTGATTAGATCAATTGCCTGACCCGCGTTCCAAAGATCGACAAGAACGCTGTAAATCGTGCGGTGCGCGGGGACGTAGAAGTATTCCTCATTAATTTTCTCGACGCATTCCGCGATGGTCTCGCGCGGGGAGATGAGCATTGAGCCCAAGACACCTTGCTCCGCCTCCGCGCTGTGCGGCGGCGTGCGGTGAACATCCTGCGCAGAACCTGTGGGCGAAATGGGGACAACTTTTTCGCCGCTTCGCGCCGCCGAACCTCGGCTAGCGCCATTTCCCGCTTTACGAGGCTTCTCTCCTGTCCACGCGGACGATTGAGTCGCCATTTATTTTTCTTCTTCTTTCTTCTCCTCTTTTTTCCTGCGAAAAAATGGACGCTTCCTTTTCGTCTCCGGTTCCTCAGTCGCAGCGCTCACGGCCTTAGCCTTCGCCTCTGCTGCGGATTTCCCCTGGAAAACGAGCTGCGCGGTCACGTCGTGATGCAATTTGATCGGCACCTCGTGCTCACCGGTATCTTTAATCGCGCGCTCGAGAACGATTTTGTGCCGGTCGATCTCCGCGCCGAGCTCGTTCTTGAGCCGATCCACGATGTCCTGCGCGGTGACTGATCCGAACGCTTTGCCGGTCTCACCGGTTTCCAGCGTGAAGATGAATCGTGCTTTGCCGATGCGACGGGCCAGTTCTTCGGCCTCGCTCAATTCGCGTGCTTCGCGTTCCGCCCGCTTTTGCTTCAAAGCATTAAGCTGGCGTAAAGCCGCCGGGGTGACTTCGTAAGCCTTGCCGCGCGGCAGGAGGTAATTGCGCGCATAACCACGCCGCACTTTGACCACGTCCGCTTCGGCGCCGAGTCCCGGAACGTTTTCGGTCAAAATAAGTTCAGTCAAAGGCATATCGAAATTTCTAAAACGCGCTCAGAATTTTTCAATCTGAGGGACTTCAGAGGATGTCGAGTGTAAAATTCACACGCGTATTGTCAATGCGAGAATAAAAAAATTCACAAAAAAATTCTCGCAACAACGCAATCGAGCATGCCTTCGGCCTGCGACCACTGCAAAACGAGAGCGGAGCACGCTCGCGCTGCTTCAGATCTGCCAAGCTTCATCCGGCCCGCTTCGATGATCATGTTCTGGTTCCAGGGCGGATCCCAAACGAGCTGGACGTCTGCTTCATCCACGCTGTCACTAAGAATTTTGCTTTGCGCATCATGCGCGCCGCCACTCGCCCAACTGGAAAAAAGCGCAGGTCTCTTCCTCGATCTAGCGCATCGCAACTAGACGAACGTTAGCTGCGATGCGCAGATCAGGCGCACGATGTCTAGTGCCGCCTCGTCGAGCCGACACTGGAGATCACCCCTTGCCATGGGAGAACAAAGGACGGCGGGTTCGTGGTGAAGTCCAGTTGCCCGCCCAACTCAAAATGGCCGGTGGCGTTGGCGAAGCGACCCGTGCCGCCTGTCACCTCCGCGGTTTCATGGTTGTCGTAC
>QHOF01000479.1 GCA_003219335.1 Verrucomicrobiota bacterium
TAATAGATGGCTGTAGTGATGAAAAACGTCTTCGGCATTGTTTGGGACAAACTGCCGGACTCGCCCGTCCCGCGCAACCGCGATGTAGCCACGCGCCTGTGGCGCGTTCACTGGGACGGCCCACAGGGCGGTGGCAACAAACCAATTCTACGCGAAACTGCCGCTCTCGCTTCTACGAGACGCGCACTCTTCTCCAGACGCCACTTTCTTCCAAACGCCGTTTTCCTCTTTCCAATTGTAGAGCGGTTTGCCCTTGATTTTGTGAACGGACGTTTCCGTGACCCTCATGCGGGCCGGCTGCCCCGTCATGAAGAAATCAATGTCGTAAACTGTGCCGTCCTTAGCTTTCATATCGACACAGGCGAAATATTTCCCGGCGCCGAGACTGGAAAGCCGATCGTCATGGACCCTGATCAAATCAAGCGCGAGATCTTTGCCTCGATAGTTGATGTGAAATTTTTTGTCGGCAGATTTTTTGCGTTCACTCGCGACGTGTCTTTTGATCCCGGCAGAAATATCGGCGTTGCTGACCTCCCTCGTTGGCGTGCTCTGGGCCCTCTGCGAGATCGGTGCTGTTATCTGTGGTAGCCGAGGGGCTACTTGCGCCGGGTGTGATTCACTGAGGAGCGGCATTGCCGGTGTGAGAAATAGCGAGACGGATATCGCGACAGCGAGTCGTAGAATCATAAGCAGTGAAATGTTGAGGATTGTTGTAGTGGTGGGCAGTTTACCGTGTCGCTTATCCTATTGGGAAGCGAAATAATCGCGCATCGCGCGTCCCCGATGCAAAGGCGTGCAAGCGTGTTTAATCCATGTGCGCGAGCATCCTTGGCCCGCCGGTTTTGAAGAATCGGACAAGAAGAATCGCAGCAACGGCCAGGAAAACGATGTTGAGAACGGTCGTGTAATTGAAGGTGATCGACGTCTCGACAATTTGCGCGCCGCGTTCAGACGGAATGAGTCCCAGCGCTTGGAAGAGGAGTTCAACCAACAGCGCAGCGAGAACGATCGCCACATAAAAAACAGCGACAATCAAGCCAGTGACTTTCCACCCGTAATATTTGCGATAGATGTCGATGATCGGGAGCACGAGCAGGTCGGCGTAAATGAATGCGATGACGCCGCCGAAGCTGATGCCGCCGTTCCAAAGGACTGCAGCCAGTGGAATGTTGCCTACGGAACAAACGAACGAAATGACGGCGACCAGCGGCCCGACGATTGGTCCCCAAAACGTTGCGGCGACCGGATGCGACATCAGGAAAAATCCTTTCCAAAAATCTTTCGGCACCCATGCAGCGAGCGCACCTGCGATGAGCAACCCGCCGGCAATATCTTTCCATACCGCGGCCCAGTCCATAATGAAGTAATGACTCGTTGCGGTGAAGCCATCCCTAGATGCGATGCGCTGCCAAAGCGGGCCTTCCGTCACGCTCATGTCCATTTCGGCGTGACCTTCCATTTTGCCTTTGAGTCCCCTCTCCGCCTGTGCACGCGCATCGGCAACGAGCTTCCGCGACAAAAATTTTCTGAACAGCAGCGCCATCAGCACGACCATCAACGGTCCGCCCACAAACTCAGCGGCCGCAAACTGCCACCCCATCAGAACAATGATAATGATAGTCAGCTCAGCGACCAGGTTGGTAGAAGCAAGCTGGAACGCCATTGCTGCCGTAAAGTTTGCGCCTTTGCGAAAGATCGAGCGCGCCAGTGCTACCGCTGCGTAGGAACACGATGAGGACGCGGCGCCG
The DNA here is from genome assembly GCA_003219335.1 of Verrucomicrobiota bacterium. Classification (GTDB taxonomy): domain Bacteria; phylum Verrucomicrobiota; class Verrucomicrobiia; order Chthoniobacterales; family UBA10450; genus Udaeobacter. The sequence continues at coordinate 1,749 of QHOF01000479.1, forward strand.
AGGCCGCACGCAATGGCAAGCGATCTCGGAGAATCGTTCGGCAACAATTTCGTCATCTCGCTTTTCGAAACGACTGCCTGCACGACGGCGGACAAACCGAAGCCGAGAATAAGCGGCCACAAAATTTCCCAGAACATGGCGAAGGCCATCCAGAGCGCATGGCCAAGAGCGGTGATTACGTCCATAAGTAGCAAGGGAATGAGAGGCCTATTAAAGCGACGTGGGGGCGCGTTCGCACTCCAAAAGCTTCGAAAAACGGAATAAGCTCTTTGAAATTTCGCACGAAGTGCTTTGGAGTGCGATGCGTCTTCGCATCGCTTTTATCATCTAGATCAGGCAGGCAGCGTTATGCCGCCTTCGCGATTTCCATGTCTTCGGTGTACTTGCCGAAGCGCGCTTTGCTGTTGCACCAGGCACGGTGATGAAACGCCTGTTGCGCGGCGCCCACATTTGCCGAATCACCTTTCCAAGCTTTCAGCACAGGAGCTTGCAA
>QHOF01000101.1:0-1387 GCA_003219335.1 Verrucomicrobiota bacterium
GCTAGTCTCCTCGGCTGCGTCGGCAGCCAGGGCCAGCGTTTCCTGAAAAGCCTTTCGATTTACAATCACATGATCGGCGGGAAGAACGACCATGATTGCTGCGTGATCGCGAACTGCTACCCAGCCGGTCCCAAGCGCGATCGCGGCAGCGGTATCGCGTTTGGCCGGCTCGGCGACAATATTTTCCTTTGGAAAATTCCCGAGCAATTTGCGGACTGCCATTTCCTGTTCCGCGTTTGTCAGGATCAAAATTCGCTCGGGCGGAATGAACCCTTCAAGGCGCGCCAGGGTTTCTTCGAGCAAAGTTTTGTCTGAGACCAGGCGCAGGAGTTGTTTCGGGCGAGCGCGCCTGCTCAGGGGCCAAAAGCGTTCGCCGCTGCCGCCTGCGAGAATCAGCGCGTAGATCGAATCGGGCATGTCTCTTAATTTTCTGTCATGTCGAGCGAAGTCGAGACATCCCGTCGAATTACTTCAAAGGTGGCGCAGCGGAGTTTCTCGACTCCACTTCGCTCCGCTCGAAATGACCCAGCGCGCTTGGGTCAAATTCCGGTTTCTTTTTCCCAAACGCGCCGTATATGGTAGGCCATGTCTTTCCCCATATCCATTTCAAAAACGTCCGAACAACTTCCCATTGATCCGCTGCTTGTGGTGACCCGCACCGCGATCGGACTCGGCTTGGGAATTTTGATGGCAGATAAAATCAAGCCTCCGCTGCGCCAGACAGCGGCAATTGCGCTTGTTGCGATCGGCGCGTTGGCCGCGGCGCCGTGGCTGGTGAAAATTACAGTGGGCCAAATTAATCGCTCGGAATGGGGGAGCCGCGCCCGTTTGCGTTCTATTCGTGGAGACGCCGGCTACACGTCGGACAACGACATTTACTAGCTTGCCCATGGCCGGGATCGGCTTGTCACGCCATAGCCGTAGGCGAAGGCGGATAATCCCGGCTTGTTATTCGCGCTGCCTACACAAACGCTTCGGCGACGGAATCCGCCAGGGCTTTGCCTTTTCTGGTCAGCACGAAATTGCTGTTCGATTTTTGAAGCAGCCCAAGCGCAATGAATTCACTCGATTGTTGCTCGAAATGTTTCAGGTCCGAAGCAGAGACCCCGTCGCGCGTGCGCAGCGACAACGCGATTCGTTCCGTGCGTTTCATTTCCGGCGTTAGATTTTCGCTCGACGTGCGTGGCGATTGGCCGGAAAAAACGCGATTGATGTAGGCGCGGTAATCACAGAGATTCTGCCAGCGCTGCATCCCGGCAGTCGAAACCGCGCTTGGACCAATACCAACGTAATCTTTGCCGAGCCAGTAAGCCTGATTGTGGACCGAAGAAAAACCGGGGCACGTATAATTTGAGATTTCGTAATGTTCGTAGCCGGCGTCTTCCAG
>QHOF01000101.1:1503-12791 GCA_003219335.1 Verrucomicrobiota bacterium
CCGTGTCTTCCTCGTAAGTGAGGCAATAAGTGGAGATGTGCTCGGGTTCGAGCGCGATCGTCTTCTCCAGGGTCGACCGCCATTGGCCCGCGGTCTGGCCTGGCAAACCGAACATGAGATCGATATTGATATTCGTGAATCCCGCGACACGCAGAATTCGAAACGATTCTTCCGCCTGCCCCGCGTTGTGTTCGCGCCCTAGCAATTTCAGCAATTCGGCGTCCCACGATTGCACGCCTAGACTGATTCGGTTGACTCCGAATTTCTTGAGAACGCCGGCTTTTCGCGCCGAAACGCTTCCGGGATTTGCTTCGATGGTCCACTCGACCAGTTGCGACGAGTCGAGCCTTTCGTGAAATCCGCGAAGCAACAGTTCCAGTTGCGCGATGTTGAGCGCGGTTGGTGTGCCGCCACCGACGTAGATCGTCGATGGAAGGAGCAAGGAACGGCGACTTCCCAGTCGCCGGGGCGAACTAGAGATCGCCCCTCCTTGGTGTAGCTCCAGTTCGCGCAAGATCGCTTCACAAAATCGCTGCGTCTGCGAACGATCGAGCAGATCCTTGTAAAACGCGCAGTACGGACAAATGCGCGCGCAGAAAGGGATGTGAACGTACAGGTGGCGAATTGGCGCATTCATTCCATTCAAGAATTGTAGGGCGTCTGTGTCAGCCCCGAATGCTTTCGGGATGCACAGAATGGAGCCGCGGGGACGCGAGCGACATAGACGGGCAGCCCATTAGGGCGAGAGAGCGCGAGCGAGCCAGCCGAACGCCCTACAAATTTTGTATGTGTTGCCGAACAGTTGTGATTCGCGCCGTTACTCATAAAATCCGTTTGCCGTTGTGCGGCGATCCTCCTCATGCGAAACGTAGCTCTCGTTTTCTTTTGCGCCATCTCTTCCGGCCTCGGCCAGACGCCACAGCCTGCTCCGACTCCGTCGATCGTGTACGCGGTGCACAATTCTGACGCAATTAAAGATTACAAAACGAACTCGCGCGTAGTGCACGAGATGGTGGATCGGCTTGTTCTCGCCGCAACTGGGCAATCTGACGTGGCGAAGGCGTGGGGGTCGCTCGTCTCCCCCAAAGACCGGGTTGGAATTAAAATCTCCGCAGCTGGCGGCGAACTTTTCACCACGCATCACGATGTTGTTAACGCGATCGTGGACGGCCTCGTGGCAGCGGGCCATCCCCGCAGTAGCATCATTGTTTGGGACCGCTCTCTCGGTGGAATCAAGGACGCGGGTTATCACGTGGGAATTGATGGTTACCAGCTACGAGCAGTCATGCCGCGCGAGGGCTACGATCCAAAAGCGGTCCTGTCCGCGCCGTTGATGGGACAACTGATCTGGGGCGATCTGGACTACCTCGAGGCGCGGAGAATCCCAATTCTTTCTGACACTGACAACACCAGTAATGTCAGTCATTTTTCGAAGATCGTTACGGCCGAAGTTACCAAGGTCATCAACGTCCCGGTGATGAGTATCAGCGAAACGAACGGCATCGCCGGTTGCATTTACAACATGACCATTCCGAATATCGATAACTGGCGTCGTTTTGCGCAAGGCTCTCGTTTTGGCTCGGAGAGCCTCGCGGAGATTTATGCTAATCCGCTTCTCGCAAAGAAGGTCGTTTTCAACTTGATGGATGGCCTCATTGCGCAATATGCGGGCGGCCCGCAGTCGCAGCCGAACTATGCCACGCATCATGCCACGCTGTACGCGAGCAGGGACCCAGTCGCGTTGGACGTCGTCGCTTTGAAGCGTTTGGAACAATGGCGCGCACGTGCAAGTCTGCCTGCGATAGGCCGGCTGGCGACCTATCTCAGTTTTGCCAGCGAGCTGGGCCTCGGCAACTCAGCGCTTAATCGGATCGAAGTGAAAAATATCGAACGATGATGCTCGAATACCGATCTCTCCTGCCGAAATTAAACTATGTAGGTTTACAAAAGATCATTCGCTTGTTACTCAAGTGCTACCCGCGGCTCTTGTCGGCACCAGCGCGCTAAGCAGTTTCGCCTCTGCCCTTCGTGAAGGGGAGAGGATTGAGGTGAGGGGATTTGTCAACTACTCAGCTTTGCAGAACCCTCACCCTACCCTCTCCCTTGAGAAGGGAGAGGCGAAAAGCGCAAAGCCGTTGTTGTGACACGAATGTCGCAACGGGATCGATTATTCTGAAAAAGAGCATGCGACCAGAATGAGCAGCTGAGCTAATGGCCCAAGTCAACCCTTCACCAGCCAAAAGATCATGAGCGCGCATTCTACGCGACCGTTGCAGACGACACTTTTGCGCTCGGTCTCGCGTTCATTTTATCTTTCGATCCGACTTTTGCCGGCGCAACTGCGCGAACCGATTGCGCTCGCGTACTTGCTTGCGCGGACCACCGATACCGTTGCCGACACAGGCGGAATTTCCACCGACGTGAGAGTGGAGGCGTTGCGGATGCTATCGAACGGAATCCAAGGCAGAGCTTCGCGCGAAGTGGTGCTCGATCTGATCGCCTCATTTGTCGCCCTGCAACAGAAGCCGACCGAGCGACAACTGCTCGAGTCGTTACGTGATTGTCTTGATTGGCTCGACCGGATCGAGCAGACGGACCGCGATGACGTCCGCGTGGTACTGGAGAAAATCACGCGTGGGCAGATGCTCGATCTGCAGCGCTTCGATGATCCGAAGGAAATTCACGCGCTCGGCATCGCTGCTGATCTGGACGAATATACTTATCTGGTTGCCGGTTGTGTTGGCGGGTTTTGGACGCGGCTCTGTTTCCGGCATGTTCGGAACTTCGCCAGCCTGAGCGAAGACGAAATGCTGGCCCTGGGCAAGCGCTACGGCATGGCGCTTCAGTTGATCAACGTGCTGCGCGATGTCGGCGCCGATCTCCGGGCGGGCAGATGTTATTTCCCGGAATACGAATTAAACGCGGCGCATCTGACTGCGTCACAGATTCTCTCTGAACCGGAGCGTTTCCAGCCGATCTATCGGACGTGGCTCGCCAAAGCAAAGGCTGAGCTCCGGTGCGGGATGGAATATTCGCGCGCAATCAAAAATCGCCGCGTGCGCGCTGCCACAGTTCTGCCGGCATTGATCGGCGCTCGCACGCTTGAGCTTTTAAATGAGGCTGGAATGACAGTATTGCATGGCACAGTGAAAGTCCCGCGCCGGGAGGTACGGAAAATGATTTTATCGTTAACCATTCACGTCGCATCGCCCAAGCAGGTAGATGCGATTTTTAATCGCGCGAAGCTGGAAAAGTAACGCAAGCGTCCGCGCTTGCGCCGAGGATCATCGCAAGCGAGGACGCTCGCGCTACATTATTACAGAAAATAATTTCGCTGTCGGTCGGTGATGGGTCGCTCGAGCCGCTCCAGCACTTGGAGCATGTCTTCCCAGACTTTGCGTTTTTCCGAGGGCGCCTGATTGCGGAGCAGGTAAGCAGGGTGATACGTGATCATGAGCGGAATGCCGTTGCAACTGTGCCAGCGGCCGCGCAATTCCCGCATGGTCCCTCGCATCCCTAGGAGGCCTTCGACAGCGACTGCGCCGAGCGCGACCAACACTTTTGGTTGGATGATTTCGATCTGCTCCACGAGATACGGCCGGCAGGTCTGCATCTCGATCGGCGTGGGCGCGCGATTGCCAAAACTTCCGGGCGGGGTGTCGGGGCGGCACTTCAGAATATTCGCGATATAGACGTCTTCGCGGGCGAACCCCATCGCCCTGAGAATTTTCGTCAGCAATTGCCCGGCGCGTCCGACGAATGGTTCGCCCTGCTGGTCTTCGTCCACCCCGGGCGCTTCACCGACGAACATTAAATCTGCGTCCGGATTTCCTACGCCGAACACCGTCTGCGTTCGCGAGGAGGCGAGATGCGCGCATTTCGTGCAAACGCGAACGCGTTCGCGGATCGGCTCAAGTAAGGCTGCTTTGTTTGAGGCCGGCTGTAGCCATCGCTCTGTGGGCGACGCGGACGTTTCCCGCGCGCCTTCGTGAGATTTCGGCGTGGCAGGCAGGGAAACGGCTACAGGAAATCCGCTTTGCAATCGCGCGAGGGTTGTTCTCGATGCGCGCGGCGAGCGATCTCTCGTCTCACGAATTTTCTCCAGCGTTGCGATAACGAAATCGAGAGCTGGCTGCGTCATTTGTAGCGATCATCCAAGGTTTTGCGCCTAGGTGCAATTTTTTTAAGAGTAGCGCGAGCTCCCGGGCTTGCGCGAATATCCGCAAGCGAGACGCATACGCTACCATGAAACCTGCGCCTCGCCTTCGATCTGGGCTTCGATGTGGGTAAAGTTGAAAACGCGATGAACGCGCGGCTCAGCGATTACGATTACGATCTGCCACGCGAATTGATTGCGCAGCGGCCCCTGGAGCGGCGCGATGATTCTCGCATGATGGTGCTGCATCGCGCCGAGCAGACAATCGAGCATCGCCAATTTCGCGAACTTAAAACCTTCATGCAGCCGGGCGACCTGCTGGTCTTAAACGACGCGCGCGTGCTCCCAGCGCGACGATTCTCGAACGATGGCGCGATTGAATTTTTGTTTTTGGAACGGCTCGGACCCACACGTTGGAAATGCCTGGTCAAGCCGGGGCGCAAAATGCGCGTCGGCGCGACGACCAAGATCGACGACTCCATTTTGCGTGTAGAGAACATCATGCCCGATGGCGAGCGCATCATTGCATTCGATGAGGATTTTGATCCTTATGCCGGCGGCTCCATGCCGTTGCCGCCATATATCAACCGGCTGAGCGATGAAAACGACACGGCGCGATACCAGACGGTTTTTGCTCGTACGGGCGGCGCGGTGGCTGCGCCTACGGCCGGCCTTCATTTCACTCGCGAAGTTTTGCGCGCAGTTCCGCATACGTTCATGACGCTGCACGTGGGGCCGGGAACATTTCTGCCAGTCCGATCGGAAAAAATCGCCGAGCATCGCATGCTTCCGGAGCGTTTCTCCATTTCGGCAGAAGCCGCAAACAAGATCAACGAAGCGCAGCGGATTATCGCTGTCGGGACAACGGTCATCCGCGCTCTGGAAACAGCAGCGCGTGAAGCTCGGCTCGCGAAAGCTTTCGGAGTCAAGTTCAACAGGCCGCAGATTGAGCCGGAATCGGGCGAGACCGATCTGTTGATCTATCCGCCGTTTGAGTTCCGAGTCGTCGGTGCGCTGTTGACGAATTTTCATTTGCCGCGCTCGACCCTCCTGATGCTGGTGAGCGCGTTTGCAGGACGCGAATTTGTGCTCCGCGCGTACAAGGAAGCGATTCGCGAATGCTATCGCTTCTACAGCTACGGCGATTGCATGCTGATTTTGTAACTCTTCCTCTTCCGCTTCCTCTGCATCTTCGTCACAGAAAGAGCAAAGAAGCAGAGGAAGAGGAAGATTACGAGCTCGCAAGTTGTGCTAATTTCCGCTGCAATGGCTGACCAACCCAAAGGCGAACTGGTAATTCAGACGATTGCCATGCCCAAGGACACAAACCCGAACGGCGACATTTTCGGCGGATGGCTGACATCGCAAATGGACCTGGGCAGCGGAATTCTTGCGGCCAAAACTGCGCAGGCGCGAGTCGTCACAGTGGCGATGGAAGGAATGTCGTTTCTCCAGCCCGTGCGGGTAGGGGACACAGTCAGGTGTTATGCGCGCGTGGAAAAAATCGGACGCACTTCGATGACGATTCCAGTGGAGGTCTGGGTGACGCGGTATATGACCGGCGAGCAGCTTCGGGTCACACACGGCGTCTTTACTCTCGTCGCCGTCGATGAATCCGGGAAACCGATTCCGGTAAAACGCGGCGGCGATTAATGGAAGTTAAAAACGTTACAATGTTAAAAAGGTTACAAAGGCCGGTTAAAACTGCGGAAAAAGAGCGGTGCCTGAACGTTGTAACTTTTTCAACCTTTTAACTGTCCTCACATTCGTCATTTTTTTGATGCCGCAATTCGCTTATCTCTTCGAGCGTTTCCCGTCATTCGGACAAACGTTTTGCTACCGAGAAGTTGCTGAGCTTGGTCGGCAAGGCATCACTCCACCGATTTTCTCCATCCGCAATCCAAAAGACGAACCGCCGCAGGACTGGGACCCGCGCATCGTCGGACGCGTGCATTATTTGCCTGAAGAAAAGGAGTTGCTGGATGAGGTTCACCGAGCTTCGAAGAAACGGAAGCTCACCTCAGAAGTTGTCGCCACGCTCGATAAATGGGGCCGGCGCACCGATTTTCTTCGACTGTATCAAGCGGCTTACGTCGGCCTGCGCCTGCAGAAAATGGGGATTCATCATGTGCACGCGCATTTCGCGGGAATGGCTGCGCGCACTGCTTTCTGGATCGGCAAATTCTTCCCAATCAGTTTCAGTTTTACAGCGCATGCCAATGACATTTTCACGCCGCGAGATTTCGAGATCGGTCTTGATAAACTTGTTGATGTGGCGCGTGTAGTTATTACCGAAACGGACTACGCGGAGAAATTCTTGCGCGAACGCTTTCCAAGTCGAGCAGACCGAATCCATCGCGTTTACAACGGCCTCGATTTTGCTGTTTTCAAGCGGGCGAATTTTGCATCCGCTCCGCCATTGATCGTCGCGGTCGGCCGTTTGATCGCGAAAAAGGGATTTGCCGATCTGGTTCGCGCCTGTCGGTTGCTTAAGGAGCGAGGAAAATTATTTCGGTGCGAGATCATTGGCGAAGGCCCGCTCGAGCAGGAATTAGGCGGACAGATCAACCAGCTTGGCTTGCAAGACTGCGTCGGGCTGCCGGGTGCAAAAGCGCAATATGAAATAAGAGAGCATTTGGCAGCGGCCAGCGTTTTTATATTGCCTAGCGTGATTGATGTCGAGGGCGGCATGGATAATCTGCCCACCGTGATCATGGAGGCGATGGCGGCTGGATTACCAGTGGTTGCAACAGCGATCGGCGGGATCCCCGAAATGGTGATCCAGAACCAAACCGGATTTCTCGTGCCACCGGGCGATGCCGTCACGCTGGCCAGCGCGATTGGGCCGCTGTTTGATGATATCGGTTTGGCGCGCCGTCTTGGCGAGGGTGGATTTCAACGAGCCAAGGAATTATTCTCGATTGAGAAAAATGTGCGTTCTCTTCTCGCGCTCATTGATCCCGGCAACAACTACGCCTAGACCTCATGAGGCTCCAACCCGCATTTTTCGTTTCCCCAGCGAAAAATGCGCACGAAGGGCAGCTACTTCTTCTGAAGTAGCTGGGTAGCCCAGCCCTTTCCAACGAGTGGGCTGCACCGACCAAGTTGTAACTCGAACAACAGCCCGCACCTGCTGGGTGAAATCGCTTTGTCCTGAAAGGGCTGCTCAGCTTCCGGCTAAGCGGATGTGAAATATCCGGGCCAAAGAGTCGCTGCAGACGACCAAGACCTCCGATCTATGGCCTTGTTCGCGCGCTGGCGGCTCTCGTGGGATTGCTCAAGATCACCTCTGCACTTCTCTGGCCAATCCTGGAACTCGGAGCCCGACTCGGTCGACTTGTTCTTCGACGCAAAGCCAGTGCCGGCGCTTGTTCGCAGGGCGCGAAGACTTGAAACAAATCGCGGCCCAAAGCGAACGGGAAGGTTCTCTGACCGCCGTCGAACGCGCAATGATTCACAACGTCGTCGATTTCCGCACCGTTAAAGCAAGCGACGTGATGGTGCCGTTGTCAAAAGTCGTGACGATCAATCCTCAAACTCCGACCGACGATCTTCTGCAACTGAGCGCGACGACCGGCGTCGATCGTTTCCCGGTTATTTCTCGCGACCACGAAGCGGTTAGTTTAGTCAACGTTCTCGATGTTCTTCTTGATCGAATTCGGTCTCATGTCCTCGGCGCGTATGTGCGCCGGATCGTCATCGCGGATGAAAACGAATCGGCTTATCGCGTGATCCGGCGATTGCGAGCGGCGCGCCTTAGTCTTGCCGCCGTGATTGATGCCCAAAAGCAACTTCTTGGAATCGTGACGGTCGAAGACTTGATCAAGCGATTAATCCGAAGCGCTTGAGCAAATCTCCGCAGCAGCTTTACTGATTGCTGGCGACCACTCGCGGTGCCCATTTTCTCACTTCGACCCGCCTCAGGCGGGTCACCTTTTGGATTTGCGGCGCTTGCTCTTTGAGATTGGTCGTGAGGGCTTGAATCTCCTTCTGCTGTTGCGCGGCAGTTAACTGGAAGTCCTTCTGTAGTTTCGCGACAGTCGACTGGAAGTCCTTTTGCTGTTGCACGACCGTAGACTTTAGCTGCGTGACGGTCGCTTCTTGTTCCTGCATTTTGCGGTGCGCTTTGAGGAACTCGTTGAGCAACATCGCGTTCACTGCCTCATAGCGGACCGTGTAGGGCTTGCCTTGCTCGTCGCGAGCCACCAGATCGGGGTTCACTTTTTCCACTTCCTCGGCCACCAGGCCAAACTGCGGGATGCCATCTGGGTCAAGCTCCTCCTTGTAGCGGAAGGTGACCGGTTTGAGCGCGAGGATCGCTTCGCTCGCTTTGTCCATAGGCTGGATCCTGTCTTTGAAACGCGCCGAGGAAACAACCGTGCCGAGGTGACCGTTGGTGTCTACGATGACTGTTACGCCTCCTGCAATCGTTGCCCCACTAATGCCGGCGATAAATGTGTGCGTGTGAGTTCCTTTCTTGCCGATGCGGATGTGACTGGATTCGCCCGCCACCCCAGCGTTGCCAATCTCGATGTTGTTACTGTCGGTCGTGAGATTGGTCCCGGCCGATTCGCCCACCGCGATGTTGCTGCTGCCGGTTGTGTTGCTAAAGAGCGCCTCAAAACCGTTGGCCGTGTTGTTGGCGCCGGTTGTGTTGCTAAAGAGCGCACTAAAGCCGTTGGCTGTGTTGTTGTTGCCGGTGGTGTTGCTAAGGAGCGCACTAAAACCGTTGGCCGTGTTGTTGGCGCCGGTTGTGTTGCCCTGGAGCGCAGAAACCCCGTTGGCCGTGTTGCCGCCGCCGGTTGTGTTGAATTCGAGCGCCCTAAAACCGGCGGCCGTGTTCAAGTTGCCGGTGGTGTTGCCTCCGAGCGCCCCAAAACCGGTGGCCGTGTTTTCGAAGCCGGTTGTGTTGAGATGGAGCGCTTGAAAACCAATAGCCGTGTTGTTGCTGCCGGTGGTCTTCAATAAGAGCGCCTCATCACCGGTGGCCGTGTTGCTGACGCCAGTTGTGAGACTGAAGAGGGCATTGTCACCCTCTGCCGTGTTGCCGTTGGGATAGCCTCCGTCTGGTGCTGGCGTAACCGCTCGCGCTGCGGGTGAAAGCGCAAACCAGCAGAACGCGAGCAGGAGAACTGTGAGAAGTGACCCGCCCTTCGCCTGGCTTCGGCGTGGCGGGATAGTGAGAAGTGATTCGTGGAAGCGAGTGGCTCATTGAATTTTTTACCGGTGGTTTTGTCGTTTTCATATTTTTGAATTCTTTTCTTTTTCCGGTGGATTGATTTTCGTGTGTTTAGTGGGCAATCCTTTCTTTCTCTCGGCGGTTGACCCTGCACCGGCTAGGAGCCGTCGAGCTGCTTCATCCTCTTTGTCGTTCTCAGATGGGCAATTATTGAGGACAAGGCGTAGGCGTAGGTGAAGGACAAGTAAATGTTGGGCAATTAGCTGGCTGGTCAGCTTCGAGCCTTCTGAGCTGGCCCGCCGGAATAATCTGGACCGCGACATCTACCGCGCAAACCGTCCCCTCGTTCCGCACCAGGTGTACGGCCCCGCAGCCTATGTCGGTGAAGCTCTCGCCTGCGCTATAAACGTGCGAAGTGCAGGTGGGGTCGTCGGCCTCGTAAACCGTGAGTTGTCCAGCTGTAACCGTGATCAGGCTGGGACCCGGATGCGTGTGCCACCCAGTGTCAGCCCCGACTGGGAACGTGCTTTGGGTGATATAGACGTCCGAATCTCCCTTCACCTTCAACTTGAGGTTCCACCCGTATAAGTTGAACTCATTGCACATCAAGTCGAGCAAGCCAGACGGAAAGTGGCCCGGTGTCGGCGTCAGAAATGTGGTGGTAACCCCGCACGAGGGCGTTGCGAGGGCCGGCGCGGCGGTGGCGGCGAGCACAAGTGCGATGAGAAGTGGTAGAATTGGTATTTTTTTGAACTGAGTTAGCGAATTCATGGTTGTTCCTTTTCTTTTTTGAGGCTGGATTGTTGTTGAGGTGATTTCTTTCTTTTCGGTTTCGTAGTTTGCCTTCCATTGGTATAAACGAAAAAGATCGATCAAAGTGATCATCTGAATTGAGATTTTTTCGGAGACGCTTCCGCGTGCAGAAACCTCCCGCGGCCGGTGTTCCAGTACTCGGCGGATTTGTTGCCGGCGGTGTCGCGCAGAGATTCTTTTCTGTCCCGAACTGGAAACCCTTCGTTACCTTCGTTTCCTTCTGTTAAAGGAGAAACGCGAAGTCAGCGCGGCACGCAGCGTGCGCAGTCGGCTGTCGGGCCGTGCCGGTTACCTGAGATAGGTCTCCCCTATTGTTTGGTCATGGTGCCGATGGCGCTTAACTCAAAGCTGCCGGGGGGGTCTGTATCGATCCACTTGAGCTCAGCGCCTCCGTTCACGATATAAAAATCGATGTGCCTGGTGTCGCCGGCTCCCGATAACCATGTCATCGTCCCGTGGCCGGTCGCATCCACGGTATAGGTGCCATCACGGAGATTCTCTGAATTTGTTCCATTGAATCTCACGATCACGTCAACGTGAAAGGTGCCGGTCGCGGGCGTGTACGTGATGAGACCGACGGCACTTATTGGGACGGGATGATTATCGGAATTGCCCTGGCCGACGGCCCAGCCTTCGGCGTGCCAAACGTAGTCTCCCGACACGTCGTTGATGCTATAATCGGCCCGGGCACTGCTCGAAAAGGCTGGCGCAAGGCCGATAATGGAAGTCGCTAACACGAGTAGCAGAGCGACTCGCATGCGGTTTTTGGTAATGTTTGAATTTCTCAGTTTGTTTTTCATGATTCTGTAGTTTCCTTTCATTGGGATAAGGCGCGAAACAGCGATCAAAGTGATCATCTGAATTGAAATTTTTTCGGAGACGCTTTTTGCGTGCAGAGACGTTTTGGGCCTGATAGGCTATGAAGGCCGTGATGGATGCGTCCACGGTTTCTCAGCAAAGAGTGACGGAGCTCTTGGCACGCTGGAGCCAAGGAGACGATGCTGCGCTCGCGGAATTAACGCCGCTCGTCTATGAGGAGCTGCGGCGCCTTGCCCATCGTTATATGGGCGGGGAACGACCCGACCACACACTGCAAACGACGGCGCTGGTGAATGAGGCGTATCTGCGCCTGGCCGACCA
>QHOF01000101.1:12811-13411 GCA_003219335.1 Verrucomicrobiota bacterium
TGGCTGCCCGGGCGATGCGCGAAATTCTTGTTAGCTACGCCAGGAGCCAGCGAGCCCAAAAGCGTGGCGGCGGCGCGCTCAAGATAGACTTGGACGAAGCGGCGCTCGTCTCGCCGGAGGAATCAAAGGAAATTGTTGATCTGCACGAGGCACTGGAAAGACTGGCCACACTCGACTCAAGAAAGGCTCAAGTCGTCGAGCTGAAATACTTTGGCGGGCTCAACTACGACGAGATGGCAGAAGTGCTCAAGATTTCACCTGTCACGGTGAGGCGCGACTGGAGATTTGCCAGGGCATGGCTGTACAAGGAATTGCACGGTGCGGCTTGACACGAATTTCACTAATTCACACGAATGAGCCAAAGGCTTATGAAGATTCGTCATAATTCGTGCAATTCGTGTCTCGCTTCCCTTTCGTGTAATTCGTGTCTATGACGCCGGCGCGGTTCCAAACGATTGAGGAAATCTTTCTTGCAGCGCTGGACCAAGAGCCGGACCAGGTTAGCGCTTTCCTCGACACGGCCTGCGGAAGCGATGCGGCTTTGCGGCGTGAAGTTGAAGCGCTTCTCGCGTCAGACCGCCGAGCAGACCGGTTTATAGA
>QHOF01000480.1:0-1923 GCA_003219335.1 Verrucomicrobiota bacterium
CGGGCTGCAACGGATCTCGCCAAGATCGACAAGCGCGACAAATGGCGGCGCGAGTTCGGAGCGAGTTCTTGCACGCGTGGCGCAATTACGAGCGATATGCCTGGGGACACGACGCGTTACGGCCCTTGAGCAAAACTCCGCACGATTGGTACGGGCAATCGCTTTTGATGACCCCAGTCGATGCGCTCGACACCCTTATTCTGATGAAGCTCGACGCCGACGTGGCCAAGACGAAGGCGCTCATCGTGCGCGATCTTTCGTTTGATCGCGATATTTACGCTAAAAACTTTGAGGTCACGATTCGGCTCCTCGGCGGATTGCTTTCCAGCTATCAATTATCCGGCGACAAACATTTGTTGCAGTTGGCTGAAGACCTGGGTAACCGGCTGCTTCCCGTATTCGATTCGCCGACCGGCCTGCCTTATGTTTATGTCAACCTGCGCACGGGTCAGGTCCGCGATCCGATGACGAATCCGGCGGAAACGGGCACATTGCTGCTGGAGTTCGGCACGCTGAGCAAACTCACCGGCCGACCGGAGTTCTACGATAAAGCCAAGCGCGCGCTCGTGGAAACTTACAAGCGCCGCTCGCCGCTCGGACTCGTCGGGCAGAGCATCAATGTCCAGACCGGCGCGTGGACAGATACCGATAGCCACATCAGCGGCGGCATCGATTCGTATTATGAGTATCTTTGGAAATGCTGGCTCTTGTTCGGCGACAATGACTGCCGCGACATGTGGAACGCGAGCATACCAGCCATCAACAAATATCTCGCGGATGCTGCCGGCGGTGAATTGTGGTACGGGCACGCAAACATGCAAACAGGCGCGCGCACCGCGACGATCTACGGCGCGCTCGACGCGTTTTTCCCCGCGCTCCTCGCCCTCTCAGGCGATCTCGGACGGGCGCGTCGTCTGCAGGCTTCCTCGTTCAAAATGTGGAACCTCTACGGAATCGAACCTGAAACCCTCGATTACAAATCGATGCGCGTGATTTCCGGCGCGTATCATCTGCGCCCGGAAATTGTCGAATCGACTTATTGTTTGTATCGCTTCACGCGCGATGCGCGCTATCGTCAGATGGGCGAGAAACTCTTTAACGATTTCGTCAAATATTGCCGCGCAGGTGCTGGCTATGCCGCGCTGGCCGACGTGGTCACGAAACAAAAGCGCGATGAAATGGAGAGCTTCGCGCTCGCTGAGACATTCAAGTATTTCTACCTGCTCTTCGCGCCGCCTCGGACATTGGATTTCGACAAGATTATTTTTAACACCGAAGNTAACACCGAAGCGCATCCGCTCAGGCGCAACCCGTGAAGTAATTTAGGCTTCCAGTCCGCCACGGGACGGATTCGCCGTGGCGAGGCTGATGGGTCGTGCAGGATTCCCAGCCTGCTCGTTCCCGACCGGGCAGGATGCCCGTTCGACGAGGCAGGCAGGATGCCTGTGTTACGAATTCGAGCGGCTGCAGCGAACAATCATCGCCCAAGCCGAACGTCCATCCAAACCGCCAGCGATAAGACGGTGCCGCGCGCGATGAACTTAAACTCGGGCGAAACCGCGAGAAGCGTCATCCCGTTGAGCAGACACACCATGATGAGCGCGCCGAAGAGAACGCCCAAAACTGTGCCGCGTCCTCCTCTCAAACCGACTCCGCCGATGACACACGCGGCAATGGCGTCGAGTTCCATCAGGTCGCCTACCGTCGTGGTCGAAGCGCCCGAATAAGAAGTTTGCATGAATCCGGTGATTGCAACGATTGCTCCCATGATGGTGAAGGAGCCGACCACCACTTTCTCGACCGGAACACCAGAGATCACCGCAGCTTCTTCGTTACCGCCGATGGCGTAAAGATAGCGTCCAAACGGTGTGTGCGCGGTGAGCACATAAACCGCAAACGCAATTACGCCGAGAATGCCCGCTG
>QHOF01000480.1:1984-4462 GCA_003219335.1 Verrucomicrobiota bacterium
CTTCGACGGCGAATCCGTAGGCTTGAAGCGCCTTGCGGGCGCGAAGTTTTGCCAAAACAAGGGCGACAACGATCAGGGTTGCGAGCGCGTATCCCGCCACCGGCGGCAAATAAAACGTGGTGAGAACCGAGTAAAGATTCGCGCGCCCGCCCTGCACGATCGGGATGGTGGAATTGTGAATGACGAGCCAGAACAATCCCTTAAAGATAAGCAGGCCGCCCAGGGTGATGATGAACGCGGGTATTCTCTGGCGCACGATCAAATTACCCATGCAAAACCAGATGAAAATGCCGGTGAGCAACGCGGCGCCCATTGCCAGCGGTGCCGGCCAGTTGTGCTCGAATACGAGAACGCTCGCGATACCGCCCAGCAGACCGACTC
The DNA here is from genome assembly GCA_003219335.1 of Verrucomicrobiota bacterium. GTDB lineage: Bacteria > Verrucomicrobiota > Verrucomicrobiia > Chthoniobacterales > UBA10450 > Udaeobacter. The sequence continues at coordinate 2,366 of QHOF01000480.1, forward strand.
CGCTTCCAGCCGACAGATCGATGTTGCCGGGAAGAATCACTAGCAACATTCCCATCGCCAGCGTGGCCGTGATCGACAACTCGGTGGTGAGCAAGGAGAGATTGCGCGCGCTGAGAAATCGCGGCGACACGATGGCGAAGAACGCGCAAATGACGACAAGCGCGATCACCAGCGAAAAATCGCGAACTGATTTCGTGGTTTGCATCAAGGGAGTGACGGATCAGCGAACTACGTAACGCTCGTGGCCTTCATTCCAGAACTGTTTTCGTCATTCATCATTTCACGTGAGCATCACGTGAGCCTGTCCCATGGCTGCGGCGAGCAGATTTTCCTGCGTGGCTTCGTCGCGATCAAATTCACCGCCGATACGGCCTTCATGCAGGACCAGGATGCGATCGCTCATCCCGATCAATTCAGGCAGCTCACTTGATACGAGGAGGACTGCTTTGCCCGCATCGGTCAGCTGATTAATGATTTCGTAAATTTCCTGCTTGGCGCCGACATCAATTCCTCGGGTTGGTTCGTCGAGAAAGATCACCAGCGGCTCGGCCATGAGCGCCTTGCCCAGAACAACCTTCTGCTGCGTGCCGCCAGAAAGCTTTGCTACCAGCGCCTCAAGTGTCGGCGCTTTCACGCGCAGCGATTGGAAAAAATGGTTGTTCCTTTGGAATTCCAGTCCCTGATCAATAAGCCGGTGTTTCGTCAGTTTCGCCAAAGAGGAAAGCGAAAGATTGAAGCCGATCGTTTTGTCCACAATCAATCCGTAACGGCGGCGATCCTCGCTCACCAGGACCATGCCGCGACGAATAATTTCCTGCGGCTTCCGCGCCCGCAGTTCGCGGCCATTGAGCCGGACGGAGCCGCGCAACCGGGTGCCCCAAGCGCCGAACAAATGCATCAGCAACTCGGTGCGTCCGGCGCCCATCAGGCCGCCGATGCCGAGCACTTCACCGGCGCGCAATGAAAAACTAATGTCGGCTAAAACGCGCCGGCCAGAATCGCTATCGGCAACATTGAGACCTTCGACTTCCAAGGCAGCTGCACCCGGTTTCGAACGGCGTCTTGGAAAGAGGTCGCCAATTTCGCGTCCGACCATGTGCTCGATGATTTGCGCTTTGGTCGCTTGCTCGGTTTTCAGCGTAACGACGGACGCGCCGTCGCGCACCACGGTGATCCGGTCGCAGACGGCAAACAGCTCATCAAGTTTATGCGAGACGTAGATACTGGCGATTCCCCGGCTTCGGAGATCGCGCAGGATATCGAGCAGTGTCAGGACCTCGTGCTCCGCCAACGCGGCAGTCGGTTCATCGAGAACGAGGATGTTCGAATTTTTTGAGAGCGCCTTTACAATCTCAACCAGCTGTTTCTGGCCCATCCCAAGCTTCGCGACCGGCTCGCTGGGATCGATCTCGACGTTGAACTTCCGCAAGAGCACGCGCGCTTCGTGATAGACCTTGTGCCAATCGATCAAACCTCGCGGCGTGCGCGGCTCAGACCCGAGAAAAATATTTTCGCCGACTGTCATGTCGTTAACCAGCGCGAGTTCCTGATAAATGACGGCGATGCCGGCGTTCTGGGCGTCTGCCAGCGAGCGAAACTTCACAAGCTGTCCATGGACGAAAAATTCGCCCTCGTATGAACCGTACGGATAAATGCCTGAGATGAGTTTGATCAGCGTCGATTTGCCTGCGCCGTTTTCGCCGCAAAGCCCATGGATTTCACCTGCGCGCAGGTCAAAGCTGACGTCTTTGAGGGCGACAACGCCCGGAAATTTTTTCGTGATCTTCTCTGTCTGAAGCACGGTTCCGCTCATGATCCAGCAAACATTAGGCGCCTGACACTGCTATGCACCCGATGTACGAACTACGAACATTCCCTTTTACGAATGAGAAAACCCGGCGTGACGGGGTGTCCAATCGATGACAAACCGTCACGGCCGCGTGGAGCAGGTCATCCTGGAAGATAGCTGGAACCATCCGAGCCGCCTCGTACTCTCCCGCCAAGAGCACCGCCCATTCAGAAACTCCTCGCCTCTCCAGAAAATCGATCAATGTCGGCAATTGCAGCGTTACGGTTTCCCAAACAATTTTCCAGTCG
>QHOF01000480.1:4481-6123 GCA_003219335.1 Verrucomicrobiota bacterium
CGCGATTTTTTCCCACGGTATTTCTGGCGCACCCTAACGGAATTCTACCGAGAGGTTTTTCGCCGCCTCCCCAATAACCAGAAGCGGATGGATGAGCAGCGATTGAAGATCCTTGTCCATGATCAATTCGTCCTGGCTTCGACCGCGAGCCCGCCTCACAGCAAGCTTCGCGTAGCTCAGCAGATCGACCAAGAGTTCTTCATCTTTTTCATACACCGTCTGCGCGCTTTCCAGAATCGCTTGTTTGCGGATCCGATTAGGGCTCTGCTCGATGCTGCGCCGGGTCGAGAGATCGACCGGTCGGCCGAATATCTGTTCGAGCTCGTCCGGCAACCCGAAAAAATCCCAGCCGATGACGGCACCTGGCGCAAAGGTCATCAGCACGTCCACGTCGCTACGTTTGCGGTTGAAATCGTTGCGTAATACCGAGCCGAATACCTCGAAGCGCGTAATGTTCCACTTCTTGCAGATCTGCTCGTAAGGAAGAGAAATTCGTGTCGCGACTTTCGTAGTCATGAGCAACGTTAATTCCAGGGTAATGATGAGGCGAGCGGCTTGGGAATTAAAGCCGTAATTCGGTGTGATAAACGGCGGGCATGCGCGATTCCTTTGCAGTGGTGAGCGTGACGGTTCAGCGGGGCAGATTGCGATACACATCCGCAGCTTTGTGAAAGCCGTCTTTCACAATCGTGTTCATCATGTTCTCTTTTGTGACCACCACGACGTCGAGAAGGATCGAAGGCACGTCGATTCTTCCGTTGTTGATTTCATCGGGCGCGAAAACCGGTTTGGCTCTCGCCATTTTCGTCGCCGCTTCCGCGGCCTGTTTCGCAAGCCGGGAAAGCGGTTTGTAAATCGTCATCGCCTGAGTGCCGTTGACGATCCGCTGGCAGGCGCTCAACTCGGCATCTTGCCCGGTGACCAGAATTTTGCCTGCAAGTCCTTCTTCGCTCAGCGCCTGAATCGCGCCGCCGGCGGTGCCATCATTCGACGCCAGAATTGCATCGAAATTTGCGCCCGCTTTGGTAATCGCCGCGCTCGCGATCTTCTTCGCGTTTTCCGGTTTCCAATCCTGTGCCCAGTCTTCGTGCACGACCTCGATCTCGTTGTTGATCAGCGGAGTCAGCACCTTGTCCTGACCTCGCTTGAAAAGCAGCGCGTTGTTGTCTGTTTTCGCGCCATAAATTCGGACGATCTTTTTCTTCCGATCCCTCGGCAGATGATCCACCAGGAATTGGGCTTGGAGTTCGCCCACTTTTTCGTTGTCGAATGTCATGTAAAGATCGAGATCGCAGTCGGTGATTAGCCGATCGTAGGCCAGCACGGGAATCCCGGCGTCATGCGCTATGTTGACGGCTTTCGCCATGGCGCCGCCGTTGTGCGGAACAATGACCAGCACATCGACACGCCGGCTGATCAACGCCTGGACATCGCTGATTTGGCGGGTGTCATCGCTGTTCGCTGATTGGACCAGCACATCGGCGCCGAGTTCCCTCGCGCGTCTCACAAACAGGTCGCGGTCTCCCTGCCAGCGTTCCTCTTTCAACGTGTCCATTGAAAGGCCGATCAGAGGTCCGGCGTGTGGCCTGGCACTTTCGGTCGAAGAACCACTGCGCGAAATGACAAAGCCTGTAATCAGGCT
>QHOF01000466.1 GCA_003219335.1 Verrucomicrobiota bacterium
AAGACGAGCCGAACCTGACCGGCTTTAGCCGTACCTCAGGGGCTAAAGCCCATTGCTTAGCAAGCTCTTTCGCAGCGCTGGAAGCGCTGCGCCACTGGAGCCGCTGGAGTTCATGGAGCGCCTGGCTGCGCTGGTGCCTAGGCCGCGTTTACATCTGATCCGCTTCCACGGCGTGCTGGCGCCCAACGCGAAGTTGCGCCGTCAAATCGTTCCCGCTCCGGCAGAGCGTGCCGCCGCGCCCCCGACCGATCACGCCTCTGCCCAGGGAGAAACCCCGCGCATGAGCTGGGCCCGGCTGCTCAAACGGGTCTTCGACATCGACATCGAACGCTGCCGCAACTGCGGCGGCGCTTTGAAGATCATCGCCGCCCCTTCGACGCGCTCAGGACAGGGATTGAAGATCCGCCGGTGATTATCAAAATCCTCAGCCATCTGGGCCTACCGACCCGCGCCCCGCCCCGTGCGCCGGCGCGTCGAGTCGATCTATTCCAGATAATCTGAGCAGCCGAAAACCGCTTGCCAACGCAAGCCGACGGCGCCGCTCGCCCTGAATTCGAGCGAGCGACGCCACAAGAAATCTTTCGCGCACCTCCCGACCGCTCTCCGGCCGAGCCGCCCGGCACAAAAGTGGGTTTCTCATCAACCAGAAACGGGAATTGACATCTCTGCCGGTCCTGCGCTATAGCTCCGGCCATAGAAAAGGTCGTTTAAAAATCCTATCCGTAAAAGAGCTACCTGACGGGCAGCTCACGACCTTAAAAGGGAGATGACCATGGCACGACCCGAAAGAACTGACCAATCGTTAGAGTCGATCGAAGCATTGATCCACTACCTTGAAGAGAACAGCGAAAAACCGGCCAGCTACGGCGGCGTGAGACGATCGGTGGCCGCCCAGCAGAAAAAAGGCAAATACCATGGGCACAAAATGAGGATCTACAACGGTCGTGCCATTGCCGACCAATTGTCCCTGGAGCGCGAAGGATTCATCTTCGTCAATCATGAAACCAAGATGAAAAACTTTTATGACGAAGACGAAATTCGTTCCCTGTACTACAAAGAGACCGAGGAGCTAGTAAAACAGAGCTCCGGCGCCAAGCGCGTATTAGTTTTCGATCACACCTTGCGCTCCGCCAACGAGGCGACTCGTGAAGAGAAACAGATCAGCGGACCGGTGCGCCACGCCCATAATGACTACACCGACTGGTCCGGGCCGCAGCGGGTGCGCGATCTACTCCCCGACGAAGCGGAAGAGCTTCTCAAACGCCGCTTTGCCATCGTCCAAACCTGGCGCCCGATCAACAAGCCCGTGCAGCGGGAACCGCTGGCGATTGCCGATGCGCGCAGCATCGGAACGAAGGAACTAGTCGCCAGCGCGCGGATTTACCCGGATCGGGTCGGCGAAACCGCTCACATGACTTTCAACCCCGACCATGTCTGGTATTATTTCCCCAACATGCAGCGCAATGAAGCGATCGTGTTCAAAACCTTCGAGTCGGAAAGAGACGGCCGCGCCCGCTGGACCGCCCATTGTGCGTTCGACGATCCCACAAGTCCGCCGGACGCCCCACCGCGGGAGAGCATTGAGATGCGGACTTTGGCGTTTTTCTAATCACTACGCGCAACCATCTTCACCAACGAGAAAGGCCTGCATTTGCGTAACGCAGGCCTTTCGTGGTTTTAACCTATTGCTTGTAAAAGCAATCGAGAGTCTTCGTCAAAAGACTCGTTTCTTATCACATCCAAAGTTATCGCAGCCATCTGGGCCTATCGACCCGCGCCCCGCCGCGTCGAGTCGATCTATTCCAGATAATCTGAGCAGCCGAAAACCGCTTGCCAACGCAAGCCGACGGCGCCGCTCGCTCGGAGTTCAAGCGAGCGGCGCCACAAGAAACCCTTCGCGCGCCTCCCGACCGCTCTCCGGCCGAGCCGCCCGGTACAAAAGTGGGTTTTTCATCAACCAGAAACGAGAATTGACATCTCTGCCGGTCCTGCGCTATAGCTCCGGCCATAGAAAAGGTCGTTAAAAATCCTATCCGTTGCAGCCTGGATTTCTGCCAAGGGCCAAGCGCGGGCCCGATCGGCGGGGCCCAGCAAGGTTGCCAAGGCGGCTTGAGATGGTAACGTTTACACCCGTCCATTCCGGTCAGGAGCATAGTCATGATTCGATCTCGTGCGCTCATGGCGGCGACAGCGTTCGCCGCTTTCACTGGTGTCAATGCATTCGCGGCTGACGCCGTGCCGACAGAAACGTTCAAGGTGCTGACCGTCGACCTCGCGCTGGAAGCCGCGCAGGCCGCCATCGCTGCCTGCAAGGCCCAGGGTTACGCCGTGACGGTCACGGTGGCCGACCGCCTCGGCAATGCAAAGATTGTCATTGTCAGAGACGGCCCCCAGGGTGTGGGTTCCGAGTCAACCCGTCGCAAGGCCTACACGGCCGCGCGGATGCGAGTCTCGACCACGGATTTCACCAAGAGGATATCCACGCCCGGCGCCTTCAATCCCGCCCAATTTGACGCGCAACTCGCCACCGGTGCGGGCGGCGTGCCGATCAAGGCTGGCGAAGAAACGATCGGTGGCATTGCAGTTGCTGGCGCACCCGGCGGCGACAAGGACGAAGCCTGCGCCCAGGCCGGCGTCACAAAGATCAGCGACCGGCTGAAATAGCCGGTCGAATCCTCTCCCCGAACACGGGAGAGATTTGAGTCTCAGTTTTGTTAGCCGCCGCGGAAAACACTCCGACAGCGGACTGAACGCTGACGAAATGCCGGGCCGCATCCAACTCGCGACTG
>QHOF01000102.1 GCA_003219335.1 Verrucomicrobiota bacterium
CGTGGCTACAACGAAACCCGATAAGATTTTTCATGGGGCAGCCGTTGGTTCTGCTCGCCCTGTGAATTGCGAGACCATGACGTACTCAACCGCAGAAGGATTGCCGCTGCCGTCCTTTGTCGTCGCGACTTCGCTCCCGTTGTTTACGTATCCTTCAAAAACACCCAGGACAACGTTCCCAGCCGGCGCCGCGACTTCTCCATTCGAGTTGAATTGAAAGGATAGGAATGCCGGGCTGGCGCTGGTGTCCGGTGTAAAGGTGAAGCCCGGCGGCGGAGTCCATGCAGGAAGATTAGATAAAGGAGCGGGGTCAGCCGCGCGCAGCGCTACTCCAGTTGGAAAGGATTTCCAATCTGTCAATTGCTTGGCAACTCCGGTTGCCGGGTCGATTTCAAATATCGCGTAGGACCTGTAGTTGTAACGGTCCAAGGTCGCCTGGGCGGTTCCGGCGCCGAAAGTCGGGAACACGACATAGGTAGGCTGGCCGCTCTTAATAGCTTCAGCTCGCGCCTGCTCAATCCCGCCGAGCAAGCTGTCGCGCGCCGCTCTTCGTCCACTCGCTTTGGAGAGCGATGTGACAGCTGGAACTAAGGCAACAAGCATGATCGCAATGATGCCTAGGACGATGAGCAATTCGAGCAGGGTGAAGCCTGCTCGAATTGCGTGATCAGTGATCGGTGATCGGTGATCGCTTGAACTGCAGCCGGAGCGTCGCCGAAACGGCGAAACGGCGAAACGGTCCGGCAGCTGCCGGAGCGAAACGTGCGAACGCTCTGGGCGGACGCTAAAGGTTTAGAGCAAAAAGGGTACCAAAAGTTGACCCTCATCGGATAAATGAAACGCGCTAGATGGCAACGGCTTACAATTTTCAAGAGGCTGTTAGCTTCGTTCCTGCAGTGCCTCGCTTTGTAAGGCATTCCGACAATTGTCATATATTCCGACACTTCGCCACGCCCGAGCTCACAGCCGACGCCTGATCGGCGGCTTGTGGATTCTTGAATCCACAGCGTCATGGAGGCTGGCTCGGTCATGGTCCTAGTCCCGGCTACGCAGCCTCCCGACAAAGCTGAACAGCGACGTATAGAGTTCGGTTTACCAACTTATACGGAAACGGAGCGGGAAAGTTCCCGAAAAAAAGCTGGACAAAAAAAAAGCTTAACAAGCGCTGCCGGATATAATATAGAGGCGGTCATGAATATCCAAACCCCGGTTATTTTGACGATCGCATCGGTTGCGATTTGGCTTCCAAACGGACTCAGCGCAGAGGAGCTCAAGGAAGCCAAGGTCACGCAAGTTGTGCAGGACGTTAAAGTGCTCCCTTCAGGGGCTGCAGCACGTCGCGCTACGGTTAACGAGACCGTTCATAAGGGTTCCGCGGTGCAAACCGGTGTGCAATCGCGAAGCGAGATGACATTTCAGGATAAGTCGATCACGCGCCTCGAAGAAAAAACAATTTTTACCGTAGGAAAAGGCGCGCGAACGATGGATCAGGGCAGCGGACAGTTTCTGCTTTATGTGCCAAAGAATTCCGGCGGCACAAAGGTCAAGATGGGCTCAGTGACGGCAGCGATCACCGGCACAACGGTCCTGGGAAATGTCCAGCCGAACGGGATCGTCGAATTTACCGTGCTTGAGGGGACTGCGAACGTCCGGCTGGACAGCGTCGGGCAGTGTTTGCGGATACACGCCGGGCAAAAGGTGACTTACGACCCCATTGCCGGCAGGTTAGGCAATCCGGTGGACGTGGACATCCAGCAGCAACTGAGCTCTCCGCTGGTGGCTGATTTTGGCAAGCTGCCGAGCGCGGCGTTGATTAATCAGGAGATTCAGCTCCGTGGGAGAGCCAATGACGATTTGGCTCGCGCGCTCAGCGCATCAGGGGCCACCATCGGGACAGCAACGCCCGAGCAATTTCTGGCTGCGTTCGATTCGCTCGTCGTCCGTGAAAGCGCGCGCGAGGTATGCGCGCTCGTGGGGAGAGCGGTGCTGGCACGGCCCGATCTCGCCGCCAGGATCGCCGTAGCAGCTTTCACTGCGAGTCGGCCGGTCCATGCGTATTCTAGAGATTTCAGACAGGTCACAGGCACGGAACTTTCCTGCGAATGGGCGCAGTGTATTATTGAAGCAGCGATCGCAGGGAATCCGGCGGCGGCCAGCGAAATTCGTGACGCGGCGCTATCGGCGGCACCCATGCTGCGCGACTGCATTGTGGCCGCAGCAAGCGAGCCATGCTCTTTCCAGAACGAGTTCTTCCAGTCGTCCACAACCAGTCCGGTTAACCCCCAGGACGTTAATCCTCTGCCGGTTTCGCCCGAACAGCCGCCAACGACAAGCAACCCTTAGCAGCGGCGAGAGAGAACAGAAACAATCGCTTTGTGTAGTGTTGGATCCGAATTGACAACCGAAATGGAACCATTTCGGTTTTGATCAAGGCGGTGATCACTTTAAAAAACATTCCGCCAGAGTTGCACCGACGACTAAAAAAACGCGCGCAGGAACGTCATCGCAGTCTGAATAAGGAGATAATTTCCACTTTGAACAGCGCTACGCGTTCAGGCGCACCTTCTGGATGTCGACGCCTTGATCGGTGAGGCGCGTGTCGCTCGCTCCAAATTCACGCGCGAGATCAAGACCGCTGAGATCCATGCTTGAAAGCGCGCCGGACGCCCCGTCATCGTGGTCGATACAAACGTGATCTGCTACGGCTGAATTACGTCTCCGCACGGCGCTGCGGCGCACACTGCTCTGGGCTAAAGATCCTGACTGGATTGCACCGGTGTTGTGGCGATCGGAACCCCGCAACGTGCTGGCAACGGCGATCAGGCGAAAGGCGCTTACAATCGAAGCAGCCAAAGAGATCGCTCGCAAAGCCGAAGCAAGTTTTGAACGCTGCGCGTTTGCTGTTTCTTCCGATACCGTTTTGTATTTCGTGGCAACGTCGGGTTGCACGGCCTACAATTGCGAGTTTGTCGCCCTTACCGACGTTCACCAAGTGCCACTGGTTACGGTGGATCGCCAGATTCTGGAGGCGTTTCCAAAGGTTGCCGTTTCGTTGGAGAAATTCGTCCAAAGGTAACGCTTGCTCGCGGCCCCTGCCGACTGCCCGTTTCAGTTTTAGATCACACGCGTGATAGACCGAAATGGACAGGCTGGGTTCACACGTTCACCTGCTTCGGCGCAAGACTGTTGCTCCCAGCAGCCTTGCCGCTACAGTTGCCGCCTATGCCTTATAAAAATGTTGCTCCGCCCGCAGGCGAAAAAATCACCAGAACCGACAGATTGAACGTGCCGGATCAACCGATTATTCCGTTCATCCGTGGAGACGGCACAGGGCCGGATATCTGGGCGGCAAGTGTGCGGGTGTTCGATGCCGCGGTCGAGAAAGCGTACGGCGGGAAGAAAAAGATCGCGTGGTTTGAAGTTTTCGCAGGCCAGACGGCAAAGGACAAATTCGGCGAATGGCTGCCGGACGACACGGTGGAAGCGTTCCGCGAATATCTGGTCGGTATCAAAGGCCCGCTGACCACGCCGGTCGGCAGCGGCATTCGGTCGCTGAATGTCGCGCTGCGGCAGTTGCTTGATCTGTTCGTGTGCCTCCGGCCGGTGCAGTACTTCAAAGGCGTCCCATCGCCCATCAAGCATCCGGGGAAAGTGAACATGGTAATCTTCCGGGAAAACACGGAAGACATTTATGCGGGGATCGAGTACGCAGCCGGCACGCTGGAAGCGCAAAAGATTCTCGATTTTCTGCAAAAAGAATTTCCAAAGCAGTTCGATAAAATCCGTTTCGGCACGAAAGAGAAAGCGCGGGACTTTTGGAAAATGGTCGGCGCGCCGGAAAGCGACGAGGTTTGCGTGGGAATCGGGATCAAGCCAGTCAGCCGCTCGGGCAGTGTGCGCCTGATTCACAGCGCGATTTCGTACGCGATCCAAAACCAGCGCAAAAGCGTGACCTTGGTGCACAAGGGAAACATCATGAAGTTTACCGAGGGCGCATTCCGCGACTGGGGTTTTGAAGTCGCGAAGAAATATTTTGGCGCGGAAGAGTTCAACGGCGGCCCATGGTGCAGAATTCCCATGGGCAAACCGGGCGCGGGCATTGTGATCAAGGACGCGATTGCTGATATCACGCTCCAGCAAGTGTTGACGCGGCCGGAAGATTTCGATGTTATCGCCACGCTGAATTTGAATGGCGATTACCTCAGTGACGCGCTCGCAGCGCAGGTGGGCGGAATCGGCATCGCGCCAGGGGGCAACATCAATTACATCACCGGCCACGCCGTTTTCGAAGCGACCCACGGCACTGCGCCGAAGTATGCGAATCAGGACAAGGTCAATCCCGGTTCCGTAATTCTTTCAGGTGAAATGATGTTCCGTTACATGGGCTGGACGGAAGCTGCGGATCTGATTCTCAACGGCCTAAGGGGCGCCATTGCGAGCAAACGCGTCACTTACGATTTTGCGCGTTTGATGGAAGGCGCGACCGAGATCAAGTGCTCGGAGTTTGGCGACAACGTGATCAAGCATCTGTGAGGAAAATGACCCGCCTTCGCCAAGGCTTCGGCGTGGCAGGCGAAGCGCGAATGTCTAATGACGAATCAATGACGAAATTCGAATGACGAAGCGGGTTAGCCGACAGCGTTTTTTCGTCATTTGAGCATTTGTGCTTCCTTTGGCATTCGTCATTAGTGCTTCGTCATTTTTTTGCAGGTCATTGACCTCCGCTACTGATTGCGATTAGGTGCAAGCGTGGCTTCTTCGTCGCTCTGGCAGCGTTTCCAACGATATTTTTTGTCCTATGGCGATCTCGATTTTTCTCTCGATATCAGCCGGATGAAATTTCCGGAGGATTTCTTCGAGCAAATGAAGCTGCAGATCGAGGAGGCGTTTGCGACGATGCGAGAATTGGAAGCGGGAGCAATCGCTAATCCTACGGAGAAACGGATGGTCGGCCATTACTGGCTCAGGAATCCTGCGCTTGCGCCGACTCCAGAAATTCGGGCGGAAATCGAAGACACCATGCGGCGAATCAAAACTTTCGCCGAAGATATTCACGCAGGAAAAATCGCGGCGGAAAATGGAAAACGCTTCGAGCACGTGCTGCACATTGGAATCGGCGGCTCGGCGCTGGGGCCGCAATTTGTGGCAGACGCGCTCGGCTCGCCACATGACCCCATGGACATCTTTTTCTTCGACAACACGGACCCCGAGGGCTTTGACCGTGTCTTTGACAGGATAGGCGATCTGCTCTCCCAAACGCTGGTCATTGTTGTTTCCAAATCCGGCGGAACTAAGGAAACACGCAACGGAATGCTGGAGGCGGAAGCAAAGTTCGCGGCGAAAGGTCTTCCATTTGCCAAGCACGCCGTCGCCGTCACTGGCGCGGGAAGCGAATTGGATAAGCATGCCCAAGAAAACGGATGGCTCGCGCGATTCCCGATGCCTGATTGGGTGGGCGGACGCACTTCAGTGATGAGCGCGGTGGGCCTGCTCCCTATGGCGCTGGAAGGTTTCGATATCGATGGGTTCCTCGCCGGCGCGGCGGCCATGGATCAACGGACCCGCGCGCCTGAGGCAACACAAAATGCCGCCATGCTTCTCGCGCTCATGTGGTACTACGCCGGCAATGGCAAAGGCGAGAAAGACATGGTGATCATCCCATACAAGGACAGGCTGGCATTGTTCACCAAATACCTCCAGCAACTCGTGATGGAGTCGTTAGGCAAAGAGAAAGAGATGGCCGGCGAAATCGTGCATCAGGGGATTGCTGTTTATGGCAATAAAGGCTCGACCGATCAGCATTCCTATGTGCAACAGTTGCGCGATGGCGTGTTGAATTTTTTCCTGACATTTGTCGAGGTGCGGAAAGACCGGCACGACGGACGGTTCGAAGTCGAGGACGGCATCACGAGTGGCGATTATCTTCAGGGCTTTTTGCGCGGGACGCGAAGCGCGCTTTACGAGAGCGGGCGTGAATCGATCACGATCAGCATCTGTGAAGTGAATGCGTTTAATCTGGGAATGTTGATTGCGCTTTATGAACGCGCGGTGGGCTTTTACAGCTCGCTGGTGAACGTCAACGCCTACGATCAACCCGGTGTTGAGGCCGGCAAAAAGGCGGCGACAAGACTGCTGCAGCTTCAGAAACAAGTGCGCACGAAACTCGCAGCCGGTCCCGGAAAGGCCGCCGAAGAAATCGCGCGCTCGCTCGATGCGGACCCTGAAGACGTGTTTCATGTGCTGCGACACTTGGCGAGCAACGATCCCGATGTCCAGATCGCTGAGGGCGATCTGCCGGCAGACGATGAATTTTCGCTGAGGTAACAAGGAACGACGGCTTCCGAGCCGTCGAGTTGAGTCTCAGAACAAGGTTGAACGTGCGCTTTCAGCGCGTGATTTATTCAACAATCGAATTCCTGGGGCGATGCCCCAGGCTCAATATGAGGCCGCGCGTTTGGCGCTACCGGACGGCTGGGAAGCCGGTACTCCTTGAGGCTGGGGCCTAAAGCTTGTAACTATTCCAAAAGAGCAAATCAAAATATGGCGGAGCCTTCTTCCGAAGATCGAACTGATTCATTGGGCATTTCGTGGAGCGACACGGTGCGCTTTGTCCGCCAACTTAGCCACGATTTGCGCAATGATTTAAACGCCATCGAGCTGCAATCGGCTTACACCGCTGAGCTGGAGCAGAACGACGAACTCAAAAGTGAGATCAAACGTTTGCGCGAAATGATCTCCGGATTGACCTCGACGTTACAACGGCTTTCCAGAGCAGTCGACGATGTTACGCCCAACCTGATCCCGTATCGGGCCGCCGATTTTATGGAAGACTTGCGCACGAAGGTCGATCACGATTTCCCAAAGCAAAGCACCGAAATTACCTGGGACATTCAGCTTCAGGACTCGATGATGAATGTTGATCCGCAACTTTTACAGGAAGCTTTTACCGAACTCTTTGCCAATGCGTTCCGGCACAATCGTGGCAAAGGGCCGCTTGTCGCGAGAGCGAAAATCGACAACAACAGGCTCCATTTTACACTACATGAACCGAAAGCTGATTTTGATTTAGATACGCAAAATTGGGGGCGCGAACCGCTTCGAAAAATCAGTCAGCGCCATTATGGTCTTGGTCTCAGGCGCGTCCGCGCTATCGTAGAAGCCCACCGCGGAGAACTGCGCGCGCAATATGATCCGAAAGCCTCGACGCTCATTACGATGCTTACGCTTTCTGTCTCAGGCAGGTCTTCTAAAAAAATTTGAAGCATCGCGTCATTTCGCAGGTTCAAGCAACTGGAGCTGGCTGGTCGTGCGTAGTACGAGCAGCGCAAACCAATGAAAACGGAAAACCATCGCGTCCTGATCATCGATGACGAGCGCCCTGTGCTAATGACGCTCGAGGCCTTACTCCAGCGGCACGGCTACGAAGTGGACGCCGCGCCTACGGCCTCCCAGGGAGTTAAGCTGCTGAAATCAAAATCGCCATCGCTGGTGTTGCTCGATCTCCAACTGCCCGACGCGCACGGGTTGGAGATGCTCGACCGGATCAAGACGGAGTTGCCCGAGGTGCAGGTGATCATCCTGACTGCGCACGACTCGCTGCACAACGCCATCGAGTCGATCAAACGCGGCGCCTACCATTTCATTAGCAAACCGTACGCGCCGGAAGAACTGCTCAGCCTGGTGGAGAAGGCGCTGGAAAAACAGTTCCTCTTGCGAGAAGCGGAAACACTGCGGGCAAAAACAGAGCAACTCGAAAAGCGCCTGGAAATGGCGGAGGCGCGGTCCGTTCCCATTTTCAAGAGCAAACCGATGCAGGAGATCGACGAATTGATCGACGCGATGGCGCCGTCGGATGCCAACGTTCTCATCGTGGGTGAAAGCGGCGTGGGCAAGGAAGTGATCGCCAATGCGATTCATGCCCGGAGCCGGCGCGCGGGGCAACCGATGGTGAAGCTCAATTGCGCAGCGTTCCCACAAACGATGATCGAGGGAGAGCTTTTCGGTTACGTAAAAGGAGCGTTCACCGGAGCGGCGCACGATTTCCCCGGAATGATCGCCGCAGCGGACGGCAGCACGCTTTTCCTCGACGAAATATCTGATATGCCAGCAGAACTGCAGACGCGCTTTTTGCGTGTGCTCCAGGAGCGCGAGTACCGGCCACTTGGCAGCACGCAAACAATGAAGGCCGACTTCCGCGCGATCGCTTCGACGAATCGGCCAGTTGCGCAGGCGCTCGCGGAGAACCAGCTGCGGTCCGATTTGTACTACCGGCTAAACACTTTCCAGATTGAAGTGCCTCCGCTCCGGAAACGGAAAGAGGACATTCCGCCATTGATCGCGCAATTCGTGAAACAATTTTCTCAACAACTTCGCAAACCGGAGCCGGACATATCGCCGGAAGCGTTTCAAAAGCTGCTGGATTATTCGTGGCCGGGAAATGTCCGCGAACTGCAAAACGCGATTGAGTACGCGGTGGTGCTGGCGCGCCAGGGCATGATCGGCGTAAAAGAGCTCCCGACAGAAATACAATTACCTCCCGCTCTGCAACAAGCAGAGCTCAGCGCGACACACCGCAGCGGCGTGCAAACTCTCGACGATCTCGAGCGAACCGCAATTCTCCAGGCTCTCGCAGAATGCCACGGCAACAAGAAAAAAGCCGCCGAACTTCTCGGCATCCAACGCCCCACCCTCTACAACAAGATGAAGCGTTACGCGATCGAGTTGTAAGCTGCCCAAGGAATGACGGCTTCCCAGCCGTCATGTCTGAGTCGACCCCGAAAGCTTTCGCGGTTGTCCCCCCCTTGTTATTTGCCGCGGTAAACGCAGCGCGCGGTTGGTGTTTCGTGCACCACAATCTCGCACAGCCCGGGGCATTGTGATTCGAGTTTCTTCCAGAACCATTCTGCCATTTTTTCAATCGTCGGGTTCTCCAGCCCTTCGATGTCGTTGAGATAAGCGTGGTCCAATAATTTCAGAAGTGGTTTCATCGCTTCGCTAATTCTTGCGTGATCGTAAATCCAGCCGGTTTTCGGATCGACGTCGCCTTCGACCGAAACTTCCACCTTAAAACTGTGTCCATGCACGCCCCGGCATTTGTGGCCCTCCGGCGCATAGGGCAAAGTCTGCGCCGCTTCAAAAGTGAAATCTTTGGTCAGGCGTGCGCGCATGATGCCAAAATATCACTACTCTCGCTGCCATGTCATCCCGGAACGAAAAACCTGCGATTGAGGCAAAAATTTGTAGGGCGTCTCTGTGTGAGACGCCATCCCCTCGAATGAACCAGCGTCCGCCGCGGCGGACGCCCTACAAACACCACTGCGTGGCGCTAGACCCCGCGCTGTGTCGGGCTCCAGATGAATTTGTGCATCTGAAGTTGGAAACGGACCTTGAGTTTCTCGGCCAAAATCCAGTTCACGATCTGGCGCGGATCGATCCGGCCAAAAATTGGTGAGAACAGCACGGCGTGACAACGGGAAGCGAGATTGTAGCGCTCCACCTTGTCGCGCGACCATTCGTAATCTTCGCGCGAGCCCATCACGAATTTCACTTCGTCGCGCAATGTGAGATGGTCGATGTTCGACCATAAATTTTTGTCAAGCTCGCCGCTGCCGGGTGTCTTTAAATCCATGATCCGATGGACACGCGGATCGACTTGCGAGATGTCGTGCGCCCCGCTGGTTTCGAGCAGAACCGTGTAGGCCGCGTCGCACAACATCGACATTAACGGCAGCACATTTTTCTGGAGCAACGGCTCGCCGCCGGTGATCTCCACCAGAGGACAGCGGAATGCCGCCACCGCATCCACGATCTGCTTGAGAGTTTGCTTTTTCCCTTCGTAAAACGCGTATTCGGTATCGCAGTAGTTGCAACGCAGATCGCAGAATGTGAGCCGCACAAAGACGCACGGCCATCCCGCCCATGTGCTCTCGCCCTGGATGGAGTGATAGATTTCGTTAATCGTCAGCGTCGGTTCGCGCTCTGCCATACCGTTAATTGTTGGACTCCTTAAATCCGTTGAAACGTCTTACGCGAACAATCGCAACGCAAGTCTCCTCGCTGAACCCCATCTCTTCCAAGTGGAGAGACAGTATGCCGAATGGCCAAACGCGGCGCTAAAAGTTAAGTAATTTTTCCTAATATTTTTTAAATTGACCGCCTTGTGGCGGCACCCTAGTCTCGCGGCCATGCGCCCCGGTTATGCCTTGATAATTCACCGGTTCGCAGCTTTTTCACCCCGCGCAGCAATAGACATTGCCTGCGCGATTACCCGGCCGGCCCCTGCACTTGTTGCAGGAGTTTTCTTTGCAGTTGTTGTTGCTGCGCAAGCGCAGGACTCTGTTCAAGAAGCGCCATTACCTGCATGGTCGGAGCCGTCGGCTTTATCGGCGGAACCGTTGCCCACGACCCAGGCGGAACCGCAGCCTCGAGCACCAGAACCGTTGCCCTCCACACCAGCGGAGCCGTTGCCTTCTTCAGCAGAGGTGTTTCCGGCTTCATCCAATCCTTGGTCTTCTTCAACGAGCTATATCGCGGCGCAAACAGACGTTGTTCCGCCGCCGGCAGCGGCAGGTCCTTACGGGGCCGGCAACACCAAGAACGTACTGGGGGGTGAAGCGATTTCCTCAGGCGAACCGCGTCGCTTCCACTTCAATCTGGCGCTGACGGTACGAGGTGTGTGGGACGACAACATCTTTATCAGTCACACACATCGAGTCTCGGATTACTACTTCGCGATTGAGCCGCAGATCACCATTGGAATCGGCGACATGGTCGGGCGCAGCAGAAGCTATCTTCGGTTGGATTACATGCCCAGCGCAATTCTGTTCGTCGATCACTCCGATCAAGACGCATTTAACCAGCTGATTCACCTGGAGGGAGGGTATAGCACTGGCCGGTTGAGGGTGAGCCTCTTCGAAGATATAGCGCTGCTCGAATCGGCAAACTTAAATAGCTTCGTCGATACAACCGGGCTATGGGCAAACCTCGATGCCAGCGCGCCCACGCGAATCAACATTTTCAATACGCGCTTGATAGCAGACTATGATTTGACTGGGAAAATATTCCTGCAGGGCGAATTTGGTTCCAACATCTATTTCTATCCCAATCACATCAGTTCCTACACCGTTTCGGGCGGCCTCTACGTTTACTACAATTGGCTGCCAAAGGTGTCGGTCGGCGTTGGCGGCACCTTCGGGTGCGATTGGGTGGACGATCCAACACCCGATCAGCCTTTCGAGCAGGTCAACGTGCGCCTCAATTATGCGGCGACGGCCAAATTGAATGTGTATGCGTCGGCAGGGGCTGAATTCCGCCAGTTCAATGACGACCGGGGGGATTACACCACACCAGTGTTTGAAGTCGGCCTGGTTCACAATCCATTCGACGGAACCACGATGACCCTGGCGGCTGGCCGGCGAATTTACAATTCCGGCTTCCTTTCTGGTCAAGATTTTGCCAACACGTACGTTGTGGGCCGGTTTCAACAGCGTTTATTCCGTCGGGTTTACCTCGGCTTGGGTGGCGGCTATGAAAACTCCGATTATTTCGCCGCAGTCGCGGGCCTCAGCACGCCGCGAAACGATGATTACTGGTTTATCGAACCGTCAGTTGACGTGCTGATCACCAGGTGGCTGAGTGCCGGCGTGTATTATCTCCACCGCCAGGACACCAGTTCGATCGATTTCTTCAGTTTCTATGATAATCAGGTGGGCGTTCGGGCGACGCTCAGGTTGTAACGAGGGTTTGAATCGTTTGCGAGCTGGGACGCAGGGACGGTGGTTGGCGATGGCGCTCACGTTGGCGTTGCTGCCAGATTTTCTCCTAGGCCAAATCATGCCGGGAACTGCCAGATCGCAGTCCAGTGCATCCCTCTCCACGTCGCCGGCGTCCGGTTCTGCGCCTGTAATAGGCGGCGGAGTCAGTGCGCCGCCCGGTTATGTTTTAAGCCCGAACGATTATGTGTCCGTTGAAGTATTCGGCGAAGAAGATCTGCGCGCCAACGGACGATTGAACCCGGAGGGTAACTTAAGCGTGCCATTGCTGGGGTCTGTGCATCTGGCGGGATTAACCCTGACTCAGGCAGCCGCAAAAATCACAGAGTTGTACGGACGTGATTATCTGGTCAACCCAAAGGTAAACGTCATGCTCCTCAACTACGCGAAGAGGCGCTTTTCGATTCTGGGTCAGGTGAATCGGCCCGGGAGTTACGAAATGCCCGAGAGCAGTCCGGGCGGCATTGATCTGCTAGAAGCAGTCGCCATGGCTGGCGGATATACGCGCATCGCTGCGCCGGAAAGAATTACGGTGCGGCGACATGACGCGAGCGGCGATCATGTTTTCAAGGTGAATGCGAAGCGATTTACCAAAGGAAGCGGCGGCGGTTTTCTTGTCGAGCCCGGCGATACCATCACCGTCGGCGAAAGCATTTTTTAACGAAAAGTTTTTGCGCCTTCGTCTTTTCGAGCGCGCTTCTTGGTGTATGCTTCCAGCCAATAGTTCGGCCGTGATTGATCCTGTGCATTCTATTGCGGGGGCCACCGTTTCCCCAAACTCGGAGAAAACAGCCCTGCCGCATTTGCCACAGCATGCCGAAGGACTACAAAGGTTCGATTTTCGCCGCTTCTTTCATTCTTTGATCGAACGTATTTGGATCGTCGCCATTTGCGTTCTGGCCGGCTTTTTCCTGGCGCTGGGTTACCTCGCACGGACGCCGAAGCTTTACATGGGACACTCAGTGCTGGAAGTGGAGTTTCAGGAGCCAACCGTTATTGCTACAGACGATCCCACGGCGCGGATGCGCTCCATGTTTCTGGCCAGCCAGGAAGCTCTGCGGACCATCGAACAAAATCTGACCAACCAAACGCTGCTTTCGCGAGTCGTGCGCGCCGAAGGCCTGGCAGAGAACGGAGGACGGGCGCTTCTGGGCCAGAGTGTCGTGAGCAATAAGACCTCTGGCAAAACACCGGCCCGCGCCGACGCGTCGCCGGCTGGGACAACGAGCCAAAGCGGGAGTGGGGTCGCGACATTTACGCCGATGGAAGAAGCGTTGGGCCGAGCAATGGCCGGCATGGTCAAGCCGGTGATCCGGCGTGGGACGCGCCTGATCGATTTGTACGTGACACACCGCGATCCAGCCATGGCACAGCGCCTCTCCGAAGCAGTCGGCCGAGAGTACATCCGCAACTCGATCGAGCGACGCGCTTCGCTCAGCGAAGAGGCATTGCGGTATTTGCTAGAAGAAGAAGAACGACTCAAGGCGAACCTGCAAAAAAGTGAGGCGGCCGTCGCCGAATATAAGGCGAAGCACCCGGATGCGTTGCAACTTGGCGGCGGCACGGCCGCGACAGGCTCACAGCAAGGGTCCGGCGCCGGCGCCGGCGGACCTCGAGGCGGCCTGGTCGAGGACAAGTTGCAAGAGCTGAACAATAAATTGACTGCTGCGAAGGCCGACCAGCTTCGCCTCGAAGGCGAGCTCCAGCAGGTCGAACAAGCCGGCGACAACATCGATGCGCTGCTTACGATTCCGAGCATTTCGTCTGCCGCGATGGTGACCGAAGCGCGGCGCAATGTGACACAGATAGAAGCGGGGATCACCACTTACGCGTTACGTTACAAGGACAAACATCCCAGAATGATGGCGGCCAAGGCTGCACTGGCCGAGGCGAAAGACAAGCTGCGCGAAGCCGTGCTGGCGCAGCGTCCGATCCTGCGTAACGCCATCGAACAAATCAAGGCCACGGAGACCAGCTTGCAAGAAGCGTTGAAAGACCAGCAGGGCGTTGCGGTCGCGCTCAACCGCACAGCGATCGGTTACCAGGAGTTGGCTCGGCAAGCCGAAACCGATCGGGCACTCTACGAAAGCGTCCTTCGCCAGATAAAGGAGACAAGTTTAACCAAAGACGTGAAGACGAACGCGGTGAGTGTGATTGAGCATTCACCGCTGCCGCAGTCGCCTGTTAGTCCCCGTCCCACAAGAGCGCTGGCGCTGGGTCTGCTAGGGGGCTTGGCTGCCGGCCTGGCGTTCGTTTTTGGCGCCGATGCGCTGGATCGCTCCATCAAAACCGTGGACCAGGCGGAAAGCACGCTTGGATTACCGGTTTTTGCAGCAGTTCCCGAAACTACTGACGAAAGCCCTGTCAGCCGGCTGAAGCGGAGAACCAAGAGAACTTTCGGAAGTTCGAACTATCGCGTGGTAGTGGAAACTCCTGAAAGCCCCGCGGCCGAAGCGTTCCGCAATTTGCGGGCCGCGCTTTCGCTTTTGGGCCCGGAAGCCGAACGCAAGGTCTCCCTTTTTACCAGCGCTCTGCCCAGCGAAGGAAAAAGTTTCACCAGCGCCAATTATTCCCTCGCGTTGGCGCAGCAGGGCTATCGCGTTCTTCTTATTGATGGCGACCTGCGTAGGCCAAACATGCACAAGATTTTTCGCTTCAAGGATGCTGGCAATAATTCCGAGGAAGATATGGCGCCGGGAGTAACCGATTGCCTGGTGGGCGAAGCGAACATAGCCTCGGCAGCGCGCCAGATTCCCGCTGGAGAAATCCAGATTGTCGATGAGAACATCGCGGTGACGGGGAACATCCTCACTACGACAGGAGGCGAACTCTCCGTCTTGGCGGGCGGACGGCGCGCGCCAAATCCGGCCGAGATTCTTGCCGGCCGATTCTTCGGCCAGTTAGTTGCCGAGGCTGCAAGACTGTATGATCGCGTGGTAATCGACAGCGCGCCGATCCTTGCAGTCAGCGACACTCTCCTCATGATGCCACACGTCCAGACCGTGTGCATCGTTGTCCGGACCGCGAAAACACCCCGCCCAGCGGTCCGCCGGGCAATTACCCTGCTGGCAAAGTCAGGAATTCGCCCCGCCGGTCTGGTCCTGAATCGATTGCGACGCAGCCGCGGGGTTGGCTATTATTACTATTACGCTTCGCACGGTTACGGCAAAGAAGAGGGAGCGTACTCTCGAAGCTACTTTCGCGGTTCCGATCGGCACCCAGAGCCTGATCACGAAGGAAACGGAGCGTAGGAGAATCGTCAGTGTGAAGCTCTGACCTCCGACCTCTGGTCTCTGACTTCTGACCTCCATTGCGACAGGCCGCTCCCCCAGCAAAGCCCCAGATAGGTTGCTGCATACAGCTGGATTGACTCGATCTGAAGCGGGAAATCAACGACCGCATGAAGCGCCACTCCAATCAGTGCAATGATCACCAACGGCTGCAACACGCGTCTTCGCGGTGTCCACTCCGTCCTGGCATACCTCTGATAGCTGCGAATCGCCACTATTATCCCGCCGAAAAAAAGTAATCCCCATAGGGCGCTTCCCAGCCAGCCCCATTCCATCAGGGTCTGCAAGTAATCCTCGTGTAGGAATCTCCAGATTCCGGGGGCCGGGTTGGCGGATCCGGCGTTGTAGGCTGGAAATATGGCGCGGAAAGTTCCCGGCCCAGAGCCGAAAAATCCGCTCTCAGGCAGCGCGCGCATGGCTACACGGGAAGCCAGCCAGCGGGCGTCATTGGGAATTCGTTCACTCGCCGACTGCCAGCGGTTCAGCGGCTGTTCGAAATGCGCCGCCTGCGCCAGCGCGATCAGGGCTAAAAGAATCGCAAGCGCGCCAACCAAAGCGACGCTTTTCTCTGCGCCTGACAGTCGTCGCAGGAGCATCGGCCCAAATTGGACACAGATCGCAACCATCAACACGACTGCCACGAACTGGGCCATGCGCGACGTGTTTGCCAGCACAGCGGCAATCGTCAGGAAAAAAAGACTCACCCACACCGCGCGCATGCCGGGATGAGATCGATTCGTAAAGGCCCGAATGACGAGACCGGCGCTCAATGGCCATACCGAATTCAAGAAGGCGCCGGCATTCCCATGGTAATAATAGGTCGCAAAAAAGGTGGTGACTCGAACGTCTTCTGGCGGCGGCGGTTGCCAGAAGATCATCTCCGCGCCGGTGGCTTTCTGAAGCAAACCAAGAAACGCAATCGAGCCGGCGACGAGTCCGATCAGGTACCACAACCGAAGCAACCATCGACTGCTTTGAGAAAGGTCTGCGATGAACAAGATCGCGCCGAGCAGCAATGCGCCCCGAATCATCCACGCGGCGCTGATCGCGTAATCAACGGAGCCAGCCAGGCGTGGCGCGACGTTCCGCAGCGGCACGAAAACAGAAAAATCCGGGTCGTAGATTGACCGCGCGTTGAGAACCATCCAACCGGCGAGGCAAAACAAAGCCGCTGTCAAAAGAACCAGCAGACACGGGCACCGTGGCCTTCGCCCGCTGATGAGCAACTCAATCGCCCAAAGGACGAGCGCAGCCGCCAATATCCAGTTGGTGATCTGAATGCTTCCCGGTGTCGTCGCGCCGTACGCCCACGGGGCGTAGATCAGAGCGGCAAAAAAGATCCAGCATGACGCGGCGCGGAAGATCGCAGAGGTCACAAGTCAGAGATCAGAAATCAGAAGTCACAAGTCAAGGGCCTGCGCGCAGAAACTGCCAGTCTTTCAGTCGCGGACAAGGAATGAACCACGATTTTTGCATCATCCTGTTAAGCATTCTTCCGATTTCGGCGCATTTGTTCACCAACACCTGATGCTCGTCTGCGGAGATATATCGGCAGGACCTAGCGAAGTCGAGCGATGAGTCTATCTCGCTATTCTCCCCATCACAGTCGGTTAACTTACTGACAAAGTGCGCTTCATATCGCCGCTTCGCCCATGCTTCCAGCAGGTTGAGGCAAATCGATCGCGATGAACGCCTGATCTGAGTAGTTAGAGCGAACTTTTCCTCAGCTGGAAAGTGCTTTGACAATTCGAAAATCTCCATCGCAAGCTGGTACGCAGTTCTGTACACAGTCAAATCCTTCGCGGAATTTATCCGTATGCCCCGTCCTAGACTTGCTCGTGAGCCGTTCATGCCAGCCACGCTGATTGCTCTTCATGTTCCGATTCGCTACCGCTGATCTCTGATGTTTGATCTCTGACATCTGGCTCCCCCTCAGCGTCCTTTCCCAAACAGCATCGTGTACAAGGTTTTCAACACAATCATCGCATCGAGCTTCAGCGAATAATGCCGGATGTAATAGAGATCGTATTTTAATTTCTCCACCGCGTCCTCATCGCTCTCGCCATAGGGATAATTCACCTGCGCCCAGCCGGTGATCCCCGGTTTGACCAGATGCCGGAAATGATAAAACGGGATCGTTTGCTCATAGCGTGCGGCGCACTTGCTCCATTCAGGACGCGGACCGATGAGACTGATGTCGCCCTTGAGTGCATTCCAAAGCTGCGGCAACTCGTCGAAGCGAAGTTTCCGCACCCAACGCCCGACAGAGGTAACGCGCCGATCGCCTTCGCGAGTGTAAATGTCGTCCTCTCCCGCCTGATCTGCCCGCCGGCGCATCGTTCGGAACTTGAAAAGAATGAAACGTCTCCCGTCGCGGCCAACTCGTTCCTGTCTGAAAAAGACTGGACTGCCGTCCTCCATCCATATCAGCAGAGGGACAAGCACCAACAGCGGAGCGCAAACGATTAGCGCTGTCGTCGACGCAACGACGTCGAAGAGCCTCTTGAAATAATGGTAGGGCGAGGTGCGCGCCAGTTGAAAGCCAGTCTGGAGCGGCCAGAACGGATCGACAATACCCAGCGGGAGATAGCGCCAGTGAGTTTCGTAAAATGATTCCAGCGTGTACACGCGCGTTTCCTGAAATTGCGCGTGCACCAGGCGCTCCAGCAGTCGTGTGCTAAGCGACCCCGCTTTCTCAGCGAGAATGATGCCGCTATAACGATTGCCGAGATTATTTAACTTGGCCGCAAGGTTCCCCTGCACAATTGGCGACCCTTCCCCGGCGATTGGCTGGCCCGCGCGGTCCTCGTTCACATCCACAAATTCAAGCCGTTGTTGTCCATTCGGTGACTTCCGGTAGGCCTCATAAAAACGCGCCGCGGCTGCGCCGCCGCCAATGATGAGGAACAACCGATTCGCGCTGCTGGCAACCACATATTGCCAAATCCACCGCCGATAGGCCAACGACATCGGTAGGAAAATCGCGAAGCTCAGCAGCAGCACGCCGCGACTCGGTTTCATGGTCTGATCGAAAGTCGCCGCAGAGTAAATCAGCATCGCGCTCACCACGGCCGCGGCGATAACGGCAAGAATATGCTCAGCCGCATAACCGAGGGTAAGCTTCTCCACAGTCCGATCATAGCCGCCCACAAAATAAAGCGCCGCCACAATGACCCCGAGCTGAATCAGGTTAACGATAAAGAACTGAAACGGCGTGGCATAAAATGCGTCGTATCGAAACCAGCCTGCCACTCGATAGATGGCGACCCAGCTCACCACATCCAGAAAGAGATACAACAGTGCAGATGACCATTCATGGCTGAGAAAATGCGACCAATGATCAGTCCGTCTGCGGCTGGCAATTGCCCCCGCGGGCTCCTCTCTGCCCGTGGAGCGCTCCTCATGCAATCCAAGGATTTCCCCGGAAAGCGTCTGCGATTGTTCGTCGTTCGCCATGAGGCCGCCAATTATATGCTTAATGGCAGCGAAGTGAAAGATCACTTTATGCCGGGGCCACGGTAATGCACCAACGCTGCCCCGCGCTACCCTTGACCCTCCGAGCGGCGTCCATAACCTGAGACGCGCGCCGTTCGACCGCCGCACGTTCGCATCGTGAATATTTTGGCTGTCTTTTATCGCTCGTCGGTTGGGAAGAAAATGATCGTCGCAGTCACCGGCATCATTTTGATTGTTTTTGTCATCGGACATCTGCTCGGGAATTTGCAGATCTTTATCGAGCCGGACTGGATCAACGGTTATTCGCAACATCTGCGCGACCTCGGCCCGCTGCTTTGGGCAATTCGTTTATTCCTGCTCGCAACGGTCCTTGTCCACATCTGCGTGACCATCCAACTGGCAATGGAAAACAGGGGTGCCCGGCCCGAGCCCTACATGGACAAGCGCTACGTCAAAGCAACCTTCGCGTCGCGACACATGGTGATGAGTGGGCTGATCGTGTTCGCATTCATCGCTTATCACCTCGCGCATTTTACTTTTCGTAAAACCGATCCGCGATTTACGCTGCTCAAACCCGATCCTTTCGGCCATTACGATGTTTATTCCATGATGGTCTATGGTTTCCAAAATTATTTCGTGTCGGGCTTTTACGTGCTGGGGTTGTTTTTGCTGGCGCTTCACTTGAGTCACGGATCATCGAGCTTTTTTCAATCACTCGGCTTTAATGACAAAAAGCTGAACCCGCGCCTGGCGCTCGGTGGTCGGATTTTTGCGTGGCTGATTTTTGCCGGCTACACGTCCATTCCGGTCGCCATTCTCCTTGGCCTCATCAAACCGGCGCAGCAATTATGATTGGAACGCTTGATGCCAAAATCCCGCCGGGGCCGCTTGCCCAAAAATGGCGGAGCCATCGAGACCATTTGCGATTGGTCAGTCCGAACAACCGGCGAAAGGCTGAGATTATTGTAGTCGGTAGCGGCCTCGCAGGCGGATCAGCGGCGGCCACTTTGGGTGAGCTCGGTTACTGGGTGAAATGTTTTTGTTTCCAGGATTCGCCGAGACGCGCGCATTCGATCGCAGCGCAAGGCGGGATCAATGCGGCAAAAAATTATCAGAACGACGGTGACAGCGTTTACCGATTGTTCTACGACACGATCAAGGGCGGCGATTTTCGGTCCCGCGAAGCGAATGTGTATCGGCTCGCAGAAATCGCCAACAACATCATCGACCAATGCGTGGCGCAAGGCGTGCCGTTTGCGCGCGAATACAGCGGCTATCTGGCGAATCGTTCCTTTGGCGGCGCACAGGTTTCGCGCACCTTTTACGCGCGCGGCCAGACCGGCCAGCAACTTCTGCTTGGGTGTTACCAGGCGCTCTGCCGCCAAATCGCCGCAGGCACAGTGCGGATGTTCCCGCAGACCGAGATGCTCGATCTTGTAATCATCGATGGACAAGCCAAGGGAATTATCACGCGCAGCTTGCGCTCGGGAAAAATCGACAGGCACGCGGCCGATGCCGTGGTGCTGGCCACCGGCGGATATGGGAACGTGTATTACCTCTCGACCAACGCGCGCGGCAGCAACGTCACCGCCACTTATCGCGCTTACAAAAGAGGCGCACTCTTTGCCAATCCCTCCTTCACGCAAATCCATCCTACGTGCATCCCGGTC
>QHOF01000478.1 GCA_003219335.1 Verrucomicrobiota bacterium
GGAAAAGTTGGCATTGCCAGCTCCGAACCTCCATTCCACAGCCGCACATAAAAAAACTTAAGCTCCACCTATGAAAAAGAAAGAGAATGAATCGCTCGGCGCTTCGGCGCTCCAAATCACACTCGCTCTCGCCCTGATATCGATCTCGGCGATCTTATTCGCTTCTAGTTTCGCGCCATTAGGCGGGGCTGGCCCCGGCCAAGGCGCGGCAAAACCCGATGGCTCCATTTCAGCGATCGCCATCCCGAAAGTTGTACCCAGGGTGTTTAACGGAGACGTGCGCAATCTGCCTCAGGTCCCCCAGCAAGAACTGACACGCCCAGAATTGGAGCCGCCGTTCAATTACAAACAACTTTTGCCTGAAGCAATCACTGGTCAAAAACTGGAACCAAATATTCCACTGGCGCCGATGCCTCCGCCCATTCAGAATTTTCCCGGAATAAAACGGACCGATACCTGCGTTGGTGGACAGTGTGGCGCGGGCACGCCGCCCGACACAAATGGCGCGGTGGGTCCCAACCACTATATTCAAGCGGTCAACTCCGCGTACGGCATTTATAACAAGACCGGAACGCTGCTGGCCTCGTTCACAGAGAACGCGCTATGGGCTGGGACTGGAACCTTCTGTGACGGCAACGGCGGAGGCGACCCGGTGGTGATCTACGACGCGCTGGCAGACCGCTGGATTCTGACGCACCTTGCCTACTCGCCGGGGGCGTCAACCGGCCCGTTTTACGAGTGCATCGCAGCGTCGCAGACCAGCAATCCCGTGACCGGAGGCTGGTACTTGTATGCTATTCGCACAGATACCGGTGCTTCCGGCCAGCCGCCAGCCAACACCATTAATGATTATCCGAAGTTCGGTATCTGGACGGACTGCCTCTATTACGCCGCCAACGGCTTCAGCGAGCCCGCCGGATCGTACATTGGCGGTGAGTTCGCTTCCTTTAGCCGAAGCGACATGTACGCCGGCTTGCCGTTGACCGGCGCGCTGGGTTTCGCGGCCAGCACCAGCGACTTTTTTACAATGATCCCCAGCGACCTTGAAGCTCCAGTCGTAGGCGGCTATAACGGAGTGCCTCCCGCCGGGCGACCGAACTTCTATGTTCAGGAGTCTTTAACGGCGTTCAACTTCCGCGTGCGCACGTTCACGGCGGGCACAAACGCTGAGCGCGGCGACGACGGTGGTCCAGACAAGTTACACCGGCAGCGGTACGGCTGTACCTCAGCCGAACACGACTAACACGCTCGACACATTGTTCGACCGGATGATGCAAAAAGTCCAATATCGAAAGGTCGGCACCGCCGAATCGCTGTGGGTGGTTCACGACGTGCAAAACACCAGTCAGACGAACCGGCCGCAATGGGCACAGATCAATGTTACCGGTGGAACCATTTCAACCACGGCTGTGCAACAGCAAATCTACGCGCCCGACACGACGCTTCACCGCTGGATGGGCAGCATCGCCGCGGACATCCAGGGTAACGTGGCGCTTGGCTACAGTACCTCCAATGGCACCAGTCCGAATTTCCCGAGTATTGCGTATTCCGGCCGGCTGGCAGGTGATCCGCTCAACACGCTGCCACAAACCGAAATACAGCTTGTCGCGGGTCTTGGCTCGCAGACCGGCACCTGCGGCGGCTCGGCTTGTACCCGCTGGGGCGATTACGCTTCGATGAGCGTTGATCCTAGTGACGGATGCACTTTCTGGTACACCACCGAGTATTACACGAGCCAGGCCGATGGTAGTACTAATCCTCCGATTTGGAGCACGCGGATCGGCTCGTTCAAGTTCCCGGGCTGTGCTGCGCCGACACCTACGCCTACACCCACGGCCACGGCCACAGCTACAGCTACGGCAACTGCTACTCCGACCGCAACGGCGACCGCGACGTTCACGCCGACGCCAACTCCTGAGGAGAGTCCAACACCGACGGCAACGGCCACCTTTACACCAACGCCGACAGCTACGGCTACGTTTACTCCAACGCCTACCGCAACGGCGACATTTACTCCAACGCCTACGGCAACAGCTACGTTTACGCCTACACCAACTGCTACGGCTACGGCGACAGCTACAGCCACGCCGACTCCAACAACCGTTACGATAACAGTGCGAACAAACCCCATTGGCCGCACCTTCTCGGTTGACGGCACGACCTATAGCTCCCAGCAACAGTTCACCTGGGTAGCGGGTTCGAGTCACACGATTGCCACCACTTCACCTCAGAGCGGTGGCTCCGGCGTGCAGTATGTCTGGAAGAAATGGAGTGACCACGGAGCGATCTCCCACGTTGTCGCTCCGACGACCAACAAGAATTACACGGCGGTGTTCCAAACGCAATACTTCCTGACGATGAGTGCGGGACCTGGTGGCACAGTACAACCGGCCAGTGGCTGGCATAACGCCGGAGCGAGTGTGGCCATTAAGGCAAAAGCGAATCCCGGCTTCACTTTTGTCGGCTGGGTGGGCAGCGGTACTGGCTCCTACACTGGCACGAACAACCCGGGTTCGATCATCATGAATGGACCCATTACCGAGATGGGCAATTTTAGTCCCTAATACAACTGCTCCAATTCCGACAACAGCTACAGCCACACCCACAGCAACTGCAACTGCTACAGTAACGAGTCATCGTTTTGATACCTTACTTCATGCTCCCAATCATTCTTCCGATTGCATCTGCCGGGCGACGAGGATCGGCGGAAACGCCGACGCCAACACCTAGAGCGATTCAGCTCCGTGCCCACAAGAAAAGGATACAAGGAATAAATACGGTGCGTCTCCAGTCGAGGGGGGCGACCTCGGCCAACATCGACGTCTACCGCAATAACATGCTGATCGCGACAACGCCGAACAATGGACAGTATACTGATTCCACCGGGGACACCGGCCAGGCTCAATACGTGTATCGGGTGTGTGAAGCTGGCACCGGGACGTGCTCTAATAATGTGACTGTGAATTTCCCGCCGTAAGGGAACAACCAAGCGAAGCACAGCATCATGTTCGAAGGGTGCGAAATCAGCAGCGGTCTATGCCGTGGGCTGCTTTTGCTCGCGTGGCAGAATTGGCAGACGCGCACGGCTCGGACCGTATGGGGAAACCCCGTGTAGGTTCGAGGCCTCTCGCGAGCAGTTGCTCTCGGTTCCCGGGTGCTCCGCCAAATGCCCCGGTGACAACATGGGCTTTCAGGGCTCAAGACTACAGCGCACCCGCCTTGCACATTTGTCCGCGGCGAGTGGCTCTCGAGGAAGTTAGCTTTTTGGGGCGAGTGAGGCGACGATTTTTCGAAGTGTGGATCGCCCTGCAACGGATTCCATACGGGATTCAGCTTCAAATGTCCGTAGCTATCGAACCAGCCACTGGGAAGCCGTCTCGTCGCCTCCAACTGTTCGCACGCAAGTTCTTTCTCCCACACCCACGCAGCGGTGATGGCGAAGTGCTCAATCAGCTTTGCGCCGTTGTCGATTACACGTCAGCCTTCGCGCAACGCTCCCTCTTTGTTCGGAATTCGGAGGTCGATCTACTTGTTAGCCCCGATCAGCTCTTTTCCTGATAACAACTGCTGGAAATCGGGACGATTCCGCAGAAGGTCCCAGACGGGGTCAATCTTTAAGCGCGCGAGGGAAATCCATTGACCCGCCGGGATCGAGATCAACTTGCGAAGGTTATTCACCGCCTCATCAGGCGCGCCTGCCCGCGCCTCGATTTGCGCGAGTCCCGTTTGGAAAAGTGGACCGGACACCGTATCCCTTTGCACGGAAATCAAATCGGCAGCCTGGCGAGCGACACGCAAAGCGTCGTTATTGCGCCCAAGGGCGAGGTAAACCCAGCTTAACTCCGTCATGGTGAAAGTATCCTCTGCGATCTCTTTCAACCTGGTTTCGAGCAGCGGTAGCGCTTGTTCGGCGGCGGATCTTGCCGCCTCGTTCTCTCCGGCAAGGATGGCTAGCGCGACGCGGCCCGCCAGGAATTGCCCGCGTTCGCCGTTGGGTGCTTCGTTCTCGAGAGTTTGAAAGGCATCGGGGAAATGTCTTTCAATCACATCAAGGTAAACACGACCCCCGATGATGTCTGCAACGTCGCCGTGAACCGACGGGGAACTGGTCCGGAGCCCTGGTGGAATACCATCGAAAGCTCGTCTCGCTGAGGCAATGTCCCCAGTCGAATTGAGGTGAGTCATGGCGAGAATTAAAGCTGCGATGACGCTGTGTGGATCCATGGCAAGAGCTCGCGACTGAGATTGCTTCGCATCTTTCCACTGTCGCAATAGTGCATAAGTGATCCCCAGATTGGTCGCGATTGAGGCGTCCCGCGGATCGAGTTCTTCGGCCTGTTGCGCATCGGCTATGGAGCGCTCCCATTCACCGCGGCGCCGATAGACCCAGGCGCAATATTGTCGCGCCAAGGCGTTGTTGGGCTCCAACTGCAGGCTGCGGTTCAATTCCGCCAGTGCCTCAGGGTATTGGCGATGACCCCAATAGAAAAATATTCCCAGCGCAAAATGGGCTTCCGGCGAGTCTGGAGCAAGCGCCAGCGCGCGGTCGATAAGCGACTTCACCTGCTCTAACTCCCGGGGCGTCGAGCGCGAAATGAACCAGTGTCGCGACAGCTGACTATAGGCGAGCCCAGCAGCGGCGCCCACAAGATTTGGATCGTGCGCGAGCGCCTGCCGATAAAACGTGTCCGCACGATCGTAGTCGGTCGCAGCCAGACTGCTCTCGGCCTGGTGGAACTCGTATTGCGCTCGTAGGAAGAGGTCGTACGCTTCCGTATTTTGCGTCCGCGCGGTAGCCAAAATGTGCAATTCACGCGGCGACAGATTCGCTTTCAGAGCCTCGGCAATTTCCTCTGCAACCTCGCTCTCAACCCTCAAGACGTCCTTGAGCTCACGGTCATAGCTAGTCGCCCAAAGTTGCGCACCACTACGTCCGTCCATCAACTGCACATTCACGCGGACTTTGTCGCCCGACTTCTGCACTGCTCCTTCCAGGATCATTGCAACGCCAAGCTCGCGCGCGACCGCTGCTAAATTGTCCGGCCTGCTCGGGTACTTCGCACTCGAGCTGCGCGAAATGACCTTGAGAGCGCGCACCGCCGCTAACTTTGTCAAAATCTCACCCTGAATCCCGTCCGCGAAGTAAGTGTTGGTTTTTTCCGGGCTGACGTTTTCAAAAGGAAGCACTGCGATGCTTTTGTCGGGTTGAGTAACCGGCAGTGCCGGGTGGCGAGAGAAAAAGAGGAAGCCAGCCGTAAAGGCGAAGATTACTGCGCTAGCCGTTGCGGCGGCTACAGTTGGGTTACGTTTCGACCAACGCCAGATTCGAACCGGTAGCGGA
>QHOF01000103.1 GCA_003219335.1 Verrucomicrobiota bacterium
TCGTTATCACACCGACACGTTTCAGATGTTGGGGTTTTCTCTGAACCTCTCTACTCAGTAATTCTAAGCGATTTTAGAAGCCGTAAAAGATATTTTTCGTGCAATCCAAGCGCTCTTGCCGCGGCGGCGCGATTTCCCTGAGCCTGGGCCAGCGCGCTCATGACCAACTGTCTCCGATAAGCATCCATGGCGTCGCGATACGAAATGCGTTCGGATCGGGACTCCGATCGCGCCGCAACGATCCTGGGTGAAAGATCGTGGGGATCAATCCTTGGACCTTGACCCAAGACGACGGCTCGTTCGATGACGTTAGCCAGCTCACGCACATTGCCCGGCCAGCCGTAGGCGCAGAGCCTTTCCAGGGCGTCTGGAGAAATCTCAGAGAACGATTTCTTTGTTTCGTTTGAATAGCGTCGGAGGAAGTGTAGAGCCAAAACGGAAATGTCGTCCTTTCTCTCTCTCAGCGGAGGAAGCGTAATCGGCACAACGTTGAGACGATGATAGAGGTCTTCACGGAAATGACCGTCTTTAACGGCGACATCCAGGTCGCGATTTGTCGCGGCAATGATCCTCACATCAACGTGGATCGGCCTGACGCCGCCGACGCGATCGAATTCGCGCTCCTGGAGAAATCTCAAGAGCTTGGTTTGAAGTTCCTGGGAGACGTCGCCCACTTCGTCAAGAAAAACCGTTCCGCCATTGGCCAACTCCATTTTGCCCTTTTTGAGCTGATCGGCGCCCGTGAATGCTCCCTTCTCATGGCCGAACAGCTCGCTCTCGAGAAGTTCTCTGGATAACCCAACGCAGTTGATGGCGACGAAAGGCTGGCTGTTCCTTTCGCTCCAGCTATGGATGGCCCGAGCAAAAATCTCTTTTCCGGTGCCACTCTCTCCAAGGAGCAGAACCGTGGCCTTGCTTGTCGCGGCCTTCCTCGCGGTTGCCACGGCTTCTTTCATTTTCTCGCTCTTGCCGGCAACCAGACGATAGCGCTTGTCCGCGTCTTCGGAGAAAAGCTGTAGCTCTTTTTTTAGTCCTTCCCTCTCCAGTAATTTGCGAACAACAACATCGAAGTGATTCGGATCGACAGGCTTGGTGATGAAGTCATAGGCTCCCTCCTTCATCGCCTCGACCGCGGTCTCGATAGAACCATGGGCGGTAATGACTATGATCGGAACATTGATTCCTTCCTTGCGTAGGGTGCGGAGCACTTCGATCCCGCCCATTTGGGGCATCTGCAGGTCCAGCAACACTAGATCCGGCACGTCCTTCCGTACAGCGATAAGAGCCTGTTCGCCGTTGCCGGCTGTGGCCACGTCGCATTCCAGCGGGCGAAGCCTCACCTCCAAAAGCCGACGCGAAGCAGGATCGTCGTCTACTATAAGCACTCTTGCACCGGTCGTACTCACTGCAGTCCTTCAGCGATTCGTTTCCCTTTTACGCTTTTGCTTTATTGACGAGCTGGTGATCGTGTTGCCTGTATCTGAAGTTCCCAGACTAAATCCGGGTCGTTCATCCTTCTCAAAAAAAGGTTGTCATCCTGAACAAAGTGAAGGATCTCGAAATTAGAGTCTTCGGCTTCGCCTCAGAATGACATTCAAGAAATCGCTCAGCATAGGGGTAAATAATTCAACGGATTTCTGATACATCACGCTCGTTGCTCCTGCTCGTCACGAACACGTAGGCTTTTCGCTATTGTTTATTGCCCAGCCGTGCGGCGACTTCTTGGATAAACGTGTTTTTGTCGATGGGCTTGGTCACGTAACCCGCACACCCGGCAGCCAGTGCTTTCTCCCGATCACCTTTCATAGCGTAGGAGGTCACGGCCACTATCGGAATATCAGCGGTGGCTGTTTGCTCCTTTAACTTCCTGGTAGCTTCAAGTCCATCAATTCCAGGAAGCTGAATGTCCATCACAATCAGATCGGGGCGCTCCTTCTCAAGAATCTCGAAAGCCTCCTGCGCGGTAGTTGCCTCACGCACCTGATAGCCCTGGGAGCGAAGCAGAAACACTGCGAGGCGCCGGTTTACCGGATTATCTTCAACGAGTAATATTTTCTTTGCATCCATATAATTTTCGCTTTCAGGTTCATGGCATCAATTCGAGCGCCGAGTTTTTACGCGTTCCCAACTCTTGGCGTCCGTTCGAGATCGCTCAGGCCATGCTTACGTGAAATTCGTTCTGTTCATGCCCTCGCCCTTTGGGAGAGGGACAGGGTGAGGGTTGATTGGCAGCCTAAAGAAAAACCGGCTTCCCTTGCCGAGTTCGCTTTCCAGCCAAATCTTGCCGCCGTGCATCTCCACGAACTTCTTCGCTAGCGCAAGCCCCAGGCCGGTGCCTTGAGGTTTTCCGGCGTCAGTACCCGCCTGCTGAAATTCGAGGAAGATCCTTTCTTGATCTTCCGCTGGAATTCCTGGTCCCGTATCACCCACCTCGACGCACACGGCCCCGTCCTTAGAGTCCGCCCGCACCCAGACCCGTCCCCCTTCGGGTGTGAACTTGACCGCGTTTCCTACCAGGTTCAAAAGTACCTGCTTGACTCGGGCCCCGTCCATGGGAAACGGCTCCGGCACAGTAACGCTCTCAACCCGAAGGTCGATCGATTTCTTGGCCGCAAGCGACCGCATCGTATTCTGCACCGAATCGAAAATGTCGCTCAGCAGCGCAGGCTCGATTTGCAGCTCCATCTTTCCCGCTTCGATCTTCGCCAGGTCGAGGATTTCATTTATCAAGCCGAGTAGGTGCCTGCCACTGCTCAAGACATCCGTCAGAAACTGCGATTGTTCTTCCTCAGTAACCTTCAGTGAGGGATCCAGTAGTACCTCGGAAAAACCGATGATCGCGTTGAGCGGCGTGCGCAGCTCGTGCGACATGTTGGCGAGAAACTCCGACTTGTGGCGATTGGCCGCCTCGATCTGCCTGCCCTTGTCCTCGATCTCGCTGAATAGTCGCGCATTTTCGATCGCTACTTTGGACTGGCTGGCCAGCGCAGTAAGAAGATTGGTCACTCGTTCGTCAAACTGACCCGGCGATCGGCGAAGCAGGACGATTCCCCGCGTCACGCCGTCACCTCTCATAGGAACCGTGAGCACCGATCGGAATCCCTCCTTTAGCGCAAACTCACGGAATGGATGATTGTAAGCCTCCGCCACATCTGAGACTTGGAGCGGCTGACCGCTTTCAGCGGCTTGACCGATGGTTGTCGTGCCGAGATCGATGATCGTTGAGCGAACGGCAGACAAAAACTCGTTGCTGAGATTGTTGCTTGCCACGACGTCGAGGACTCGCCGCGTCTCATTGAACTCAAAGATTCCGCAGCCATCGGACTTGGAGAGATTCACCGCATGGCCGGCAACCGCATTCAACACCTCGTGCAGATTCAGCGAAGCACTGACCGCTCGGCTTACTTCGCTTAGGGCGGCCACCTCTTCCAAAGAAAGCTGAAGCTCGCGGGTGCGCTGCTGCAACTCTTGCAACAAGCGCACGTTTTCGATCGCGATCACCGCCTGATCGGCAAAAGTCGTTACGAGATCGATCTGTCTGGGCGTAAAGGGTCTCGCATCAGTTCTGAAGATGACAATGACACCGATCGGAATACCCTCTCTAAGCAAAGGGACGCCGAGCATCGCCCTGAAATCTACGAGCTGCGGGACGTAATGATATTCCGGCTCAGCTCTAAGATCGGGAACGTGAACCACTCGGCGCTCCAGCACGGCTCGTCCTGAGATCGCCTCTCGTCCGACACGCGGTGGGTTTCGCTTAATGAAGTCATGCAACTCAGGCGTATGGCCGTACGCAGCCGCGAGCGGCAACATCTCGCCGTCCACTCTGTGAATGGACCCATGCTCGGCATCGCAAAGTCTGGTTGCGTTCTCAATCAGCGTATCCAACACCGGCTGCAGGTCAAAAGTCGAGCGGCTTATGACTTTCAATACTTCGCTGGTCGCCGCCTGCTGGTCCAACGCTTCGGTGAGATCGCGGTTGCGTTCCTGCAATTCTTTGAACAGTCGCACGTTCTCGATGGCGATAACGGCCTGATCGGCAAAGGTTTTGAGCAATGCAATGTGTTTTTCTGAAAAAGGACGGACCTCTTGTCGCCGTATGTTAATTACTCCAATTGGAGTTCCCTCTCTGAGCATCGGCATAGTAAGAAAAGTGCGTGCGCCACTACGCTCTCGATAGAACTTACTGTTGGGAAACTCGGTTACTACTTCCGCCGCCGCGAGATCAGGGACATGAATCGCTCGCCTCTCGATTATAGCTCGGCCCACAACATTGCCTCGGCTCACGGATGGATCTTCCATTCCGCCTGGCGGAATTCGCCCATAATGGGCTACAAGCCGAATCACGTTACCATCAAGCCGACGGATAACGGCATCGTTTGCCTCACACAGCCGTGCGGCACTCTCAGCGATGGCGTCAAGCATTGGTTGGAGGTCAGTTGGCGAGCTGGCGATTACGCGGAGGATCTCGCTGGTCGCGGTCTGCTGCTCTAATGCTTCGGTGAGGTCGCGGTTGCGCGTTTCGAGTTCGTTGAAGAGCCGGACATTCTCGATGGCGATCACCGCTTGGTCAGCGAACGTAGTTACCAGAGCAATTTGCTTATCGGTAAAACGATCGACTTTGTTCCGCCAAAGGACAAACACTCCGATCACAATGCCGTCTCGCAACAACGGCACCCCCAGCAAGCTCCGGTAACCTTCTATACGTTGCTGTTCTTGTAACCGATAGTCCGAATCAGCGAGAACATCCTCGATTTGAACCGTGTGACGCTCCAATGCCACCCGGCCAGTTATGGACCCGCGATCAGGCGCGAGCGGGTGTTGACGCACGAACTCCTCTAACTCTCCAACGGCGGGGTAGGAAACTGCCAAGTGGTATTGACCGTCCTCTAACAACCGCATGATGTAGCCTCGCTCGGCACTGCACAGCCGAGCTGCGCTCTCCACCAGGGTATCAAGCACCGGCTGCAGGTCGAACGCGGACCGACTGATCACCTTGAGCACTTCACTCGTCGCCGTCTGCTGCTCCAGGGCCTCGGCGAGGTCACGGTTCTTGGCCTGCAATTCTTTGAACAATCGAACATTTTCAATTGCGATCACCGCCTGGTCAGCGAAGGTCTTGAGTAACGCGATTTGCTTGTCGGTAAACGGGCGAACTTCTTTTCGGATGAAACCGAGCGCTCCGACGGCTATTCCGTCACGCATTAACGGAACCCCGAGCATGGTGCGATAGCCCCGCCTGAGTCCGCGGCTCTTCGGAAAATCGGAAGCGACTTCCACAAAGTCTGGAATATGGACGACTTGACGGTCCGTAATGACCCGACCGTAATGTGACTCCCGGTCTACAACCAACTCAAAACCAACGTTCGTTTGAGAAACCGCTCCGTAGGTTGCGGCGATGCGATAAACCTCGCCGTTGACCAGGGCAACGCCTGCGTCGCTAGCCCCACAAACGCGCGCAGCATTCTTCACGATCGCTTCTAATACCGGCTGTATGTCCGTTGGCGAGCTCGCGATCACGCCTAAGATTTCACTCGTTGCCGTCTGTTGTTCCAACGACTCTTTTAACTCGTTGAACAGCCGGACGTTTTCGATTGCTATCACCGCCTGGTGCGCGAAGGTCTGGAGGAGCGCGACTTCCTTGTCGGTGAATGGACGAACCTCGAGCCGACCGACGGCCACAGCGCCGACCACCCGGCCGTCGCGCAACATCGGCACCGCGAGGGCGCTGCGGAGGTCGAGGGCCTGGCGGAGTGATTGGCTGTACTCCGCGTCTGCTTGCGCGTCCGGTACATGGACAACCCCGCCCTCAAGGACGACGCGCCCGTGCACGCCTGACCGCCCTGGGCGCATCGGAAACATTTGCCGGAGGATCTCCCCACCCTCAGTGGTGACATGGGTGTGCGCCGCCAGATGCACGAGCTCACCGTCGTAGCGTGAGACCACGCCCATGGCGCCATCGCACAGGCGCATCGCGCTTTGTGCGATAGTGTCAAACACGGGCTGAGCGTCCGTCGGCGAGCTGGCGATGACTCCCAAAATCTCACTCGTCGCAGTCTGCTGCTCCAACGACTCCTTCAGTTCCTTAAACAATCGGACGTTCTCGATCGCGATCACCGCCTGATCGGCAAAAGTTTTAAGGAGAGCAATCTGCTTATCTGAGAAAGGCCGGACGTCCTGGCGGCGAATCAAGATAGCGCCAATCGAAACCCCCTCACGCAGTAAAGGCGCGACGAGTATGGTGCGGCTACCGGTAACTTGCTGGCGGCTTTTGGATTCTGGGTAGCTTTCGAACTCAGTGGTAATGTCATGCACATGAATCACTTTGCGATCGACGATCGCTCGACCGGTAGGCGTGCCCCTGGTAAGAGGCCGCCACATCTCCGCGAGTGGCATCGATCCATGTACGGCTACTCGCTGAAGCATGCCATCATCCACCCGATAGATTTGTGATTGGGTTGCCTCGCACAACCGCGCCGCACTCTCGGCGACAGTGTCGAGTACTGGTTGCAGGTCGGTGGGTGAGCTGGCGATCACACGCAGAATCTCGCCCGTCGCAGTCTGTTGCTCCAACGCCTCGCGCAGTTCCGAGTTAGATGCTTCGACCTCCGCAGTTCTCTGCTTGAGTTCCTGGAACAAGGACGTTCTCAATGGCGATGACGGCCTGATCGGCGAAGGTTTTGAGAAGGCCGATTTGCTTTTCAGTGAACGGACGGACTTCCGTGCGCCGGATCACAATGGCCCCGATCGGGACGTCCTTACACAGTAGCGGTGTGGCGAGGAAGGTGCGAACGCCCCTTGGTATTCCTAGACTCCTGGTATACGGAAATTCGTCTTCGGCTACCGCGATGTCGTGGACATGAATTGTTTGCCGATCGATCACGGCGCGGCCGCTTACTAACTGGCGGCTAATGGGCCGTGTCTGGCTGGTCGGCAGTGGGCCGTGTGAGGCCACTAGGCGAAGGATGTCAGCTTCTACACGAAGGATCTGAGCATCGCTTGCGTCACACAGACGCGCTGCATTTTCCGCCACCGTGTCGAGCACTGGCTGAAGGTCGGTCGGTGAACTAGCAATTGCCTGTAAGATCTCGCTGGTCGCAGTCTGCTGCTCGAAGGCCCCGGCGAGCTCTCGCTCGCGGGATTCAAGCTGCTCGGTGACACGCTGTAGTTCTTTTTTGAGTTGGCTCAGTTCGGTAGCGCGCGGACTCTTTTTGTTTTTTGTAACTCCAACTCGGGCCATCTGAGATCTCCTGAGTCTTACATTTCGGGTTCTTCCGAGTTTTTTATTGTGAACGAGTATTCACCACAGAGGCACACAGAGGTCGCATGGTTCGACAAGCTCACCACGAGCGGAATTCTTAATAGCCGCGCATCCTGAGCCTAGTCGAAGGACGCGTTCTCAGCGCCTCAGCGGTTAGTCCCGGTCGAGAGCCTAGTCGACTCCGAACTTCGCTGTCAACCGTACTAAAAACCGTGATCGTCATTCGATTTTCTCCGCGCCCTCAGCGCCTCCGCGGTGAGATATCCGAAATTCTTTTTACCACAGAGACGCAGAGTTCGCATGGTTCGACAAGCTCACCACGAGCGGAATTCTTAATAGCCGCGCATCCTGAGCCTAGTCGAAGGACGCGCCCTCAGCGCCTCAGCGGTGAGCCCCGGATTCTCTTCGAGACCCGTCATTCGACCCTCGTCACTCCATCAAACAAGAGTGCGCGGATTGATCAAGAGCACGGGAGAGAAGCTCGGGCGCTTGAACAGTTTGAAAACCGAATTTGTGCCGTCGAAGAGCCGGGCGATCCAGTCTCCAATTCCCACGCGCGTCATGATCAAATGGACATCACCATTGAGCGTGTGACTACGTATCGCCTTCTTTAAGCTACCAGCGTAAACATCTATATCCGCTTCGACACCTTTCGTGCGCAGCACTTCGCAAGCGGGAGCTACTTTCCTCTTCGCTCTTTCAAGGTTCCCTTCCCAGGAGTAATGGTTAATCAGCTCCCTCGCCTCCAAAGCGGCCATAATACCGAACGCCTCTGTTTGCCACCGGATGCCATCCACTGGATAGCGCATAAGGAAGACAACTTTCATCCCAGGTCGGGCCACTTTTTCGATGTAAGGAATCATCTCCTCGGTCCGATTATATTGTCCCAGCGGTACCAATATTTTTTTAGTCATGGCCTTTTCCTCCTTTGTCGGTGTCACCCAAGTGTAGAGCAACGAGCGCGCCAATGCAGACCAAGTATGTATAGCTCAATGAACCACCTGATTTGGCGAGGAAATTTTTTTTTCAGAGTTTCGGCCGAAGAGCGAGGGAGCCCAGAAGGGTAACCTTTATCTTACCTCGCGTTACCTGACGGTAATCAAAAAGTTACTCCTTCGTTGGGTAGCGTGTATAGGGGATGAAAAGAAAAGATAAGCTGTAACGCCGAGAACCCACCACGTTGGGATAGTGCATCACCGAAGTTCACGCGGTCTGAAAGCGGCCGTCTACCACGATTGTCTGCCCTGTGCGGTAGTCGCTTGCTGGCGCCGCAAGGAAAACAGCAGTTCCAACGAGATCGGCTGGCTAACCGCGCCGGCCCATCGGGACACGATTGTGAAATGAGGTTGTGAAGGCCGGATCGTCGAACAGCGCCTTGGTCAGTTCCGTTTCAATTTAGCCGGGAGCGAGGCAGTTCACGCAGATACCTATCCTTGAGTAGATCCGCGATGCCAAGCTTGGCAGCGACGTAAATCACTCGGGAGATGCGGAAGCCCTCGATCATCTGGAAGATTGCCAGCAGATACGCCAGCGCTCGCCAGTGGGTTAGGATGCTTTATGGTGCCTACCTCCGAAAACTGAGGTTGACCATAAATGGGCGTTCGTCCCCGTTTTAGGCCGACTAGTGGCTTTGCCTTGACCTCATTCGCGGCCGGTTCGGGTAAGTGGTCGGCGGCGGCCAGGAACTCGCGCCCGTTGTGCCGACGATTACTTCGCCCAATAGAGGTCTCGCAATGATCTGTGCTCTCACCGCAGCCGGCAACATAGGAGCCCACCGCGCAGTGGCTATTTACTTGGTGCCGAGCCAGCCGTGCTCGGAAAGGTCGATCGTCACGCCGTCCGGCCCCGTGAACTTGACCTCGACGTTGCC
>QHOF01000483.1 GCA_003219335.1 Verrucomicrobiota bacterium
TCGTTCCCCTCGTGTCCCAATTCTGCGAAGTTTATGACCATTTTTTCTTCAAAATGGAGAGGTGCCTGAAAAAGATCCGCGCGAAGAACAAAAAAGATCAAGCCGTTAGCTCACGATCGTTGAAAAACAAACGCAAGCGGATACTTTGTCGAAAAATTCACGACGATTTACATTTGTTCCTTACATTCCTCTGGTTGCCTTTGTATTTCAATCCCTACATGTCTAGGAAACGCGAAGGCTAGCAAGCCCTCTTTTTGACTCATAAACGAAGCGTCGGGCGATTATGCCTTGGCTGTTAGTTTTATTGCCTCCCCATCGTCAACTTTTTGCTGGCATTTTCTCCAGAAAATGAATGGCTTTTTCCAAGTTTTGGGACGTTTTTCCGAAAGCCGGAAGACCGGAAGCGTTAAGACCATCTCCTTTATCGTCCAATGGGACGAACCGGAAACCCCAAAGATTCCCTGTTTCCTAGGAATCACCGAAACGAACAGCACGGAAATACGATTTTCTGGAATGACTGATTGGCAGGCCTGGCAGTGATTCCGTGGTGGTCGAACGAACGACGTTGATCCGATTCTCGATCTCAAATGAGTGTTGGTAAATTGCACCATAGAGTCAGGCGAGGAGTGGCTTCACCGCCACAGCCAGCCGCTGGTGGAAAATACAAGTTCAAAAATTTGGCGCGATCTCGCGTCCCGCGGTGATCGCATCCCCCCTTATTAAAGGTGGCAGCCCGTCATCCGAACCGAAATAACCCTTCAACAAATAGGCCTGCCTTAGCGTTAACCCCTGAACTGGAACGGGCCTCCTAGTTCCGGTGTCGCGTCCTTAATCGCAGCCGCCTTCCACGCTTTTAGCAAGACCGGAATTGCTTTTCGAAGCGAACATTGTCCCGCTATAGATGAACCGCAACGAATTAGTCCTTGCGGGCACATTGTTTGGTTGCCAGAAATCCAGATCCACACCATATGGCGCTAGCGCAACTTTCTTCTCGGCAAACTGCATGATGGTCTTCCGCACGAAACTGCTCGGCGCGAGCACAAGGTCGGCCAACTCCATTTCCTTGCGCTTTTGCTCGGGTCGGACCCATCGGCTTGACGGGAGTCCTTCGGGCAGCGACCAGGAGCTAAAAAGATCGGGAGCAATAAAGGGGACAGGAACGGTAGAAAAAAAAGGGGACAGGCGAGGCCTATCCCCTTTTCTTGGGTGCGGTCACGGTCACTTGGTCTTGAAGTACGCGAACAGCGTCGAGCCGTCCTGCGCCGTCATCGTCACCCTGTAGCAGTCCCCCGCGTGTTTCGCCGTCTGCCAGTTGTAGATGAACTGGCGGCCGGTCGTGTCGTACCTGAGGACCGTCCCTCCGGTCGCCGACAGCTCGGTCGACGGTATGTCAGCGTCGTAGCCCGCCGAACAGACGAACTGCTGCGATTGTATCGACTTCACCGCGCTCGTGCTCGCTTGCTCGATCGATCCCGCGTAGACGTTGAACTTGAACGGTACCGTGGAGCCGCCCTTGACGGTGTTATACACGATCGTCGCCGTCGTCGTCATATCGACCGGCTGGTAGAAGCCGGTTAGGTTCCACGCTCCGATCGTGAGGGACTGATCGACGTTCGGCGCCGCGTAATAGTTGGCGTCGCCCGCCTGCGAGGCGCGGATCGTGCACGTCCCCGCCGCGACGATGTGCACCGTGCTGCCGGAAATCGTGCACTTCGCCGTCGTCTGGCTGCTGAAGCTCACCGCCAACCCGGACGAGGCCGTCGCGCTCACCGGAAAGTCCGGATCGCCGAAGAGCGTATTCGCCAGCGCGCCGAAGACAATCGTCTGCGTGGCCTTGTTGATCGTGTACGAGCCGTTGACTTTGGTGATCTGGAAGTTGCTCTGACCCGCGCCGCTCACGACCGGGTAGATCGTGGTCGTGCCGGCACCCGGACCCACCGACGCCGGATTATTCGCGCAGGTAAGATCGCCTGTGAATGTCCCCGTCACCACGCAAGCCGACGGCGATTTAGTCGCGCCGTCGTACGTCGCAGTGCCGCTGCCCGCCGTCGCCGTCACCAGAGCCTTGGTGATGCTGTAGTCCTTGCTGTCGTTCGAACCGTCGTGGTTCGCGTCGCCGGCAAAACTCGCGCTGGCGGTGTAATCGCCCGCGTTGCTCGGCGCTGTGGTTGACGGACCGTACGTTGTTCCGTTTCGTCCGCTGTAGCTCACGGTCAGACTCTGGTTCAAACCGCCCGCGCCGGTGACATTCGCCGTCCCGCCGTGCGGACTGCCGTCATAGGTTGCATTGGCGACCGTTACCGTCGTCGTCGAAGACGCCGATCTGGAAGTTGGTCAGGCCCGTGCCGCTCACGACCGGATAGATCGTGGTCGTACCGGCCCCCGGACCAACCGA
The DNA here is from genome assembly GCA_003219335.1 of Verrucomicrobiota bacterium. GTDB lineage: Bacteria > Verrucomicrobiota > Verrucomicrobiia > Chthoniobacterales > UBA10450 > Udaeobacter. The sequence goes on from QHOF01000483.1 coordinate 2,396, forward strand.
CGCCGGGTTGTTCGCGCAGGTGAGATCGCCTGTGTACGTGCCGCTCACCACGCAAGCCGACGGCGACTTGCTCGCGCCGTCGTACGTCGCGCTGCCGCTGCCCGCCGTCGCCGTTACCAGCGCCTTGGTGATGCTGTAGTCCTTGCTGTCGTTCGAACCGTCGTGGTTCGCGTCACCGCCAAAACTTGCACTGGCGGTGTAATCGCCCACATTGGTCGGCGCCGTGGCCGACGGACCGTAGACCGTCCCGTTGCGACCGCTATAGCTCACGGTCAGGCTCTCATTCAAACCGCCCGCGCCGGTGACACTTGCCGTCCCGCCGTGCGGACTGCCGTCATAGGTTGCATTGGCGACCGTTACCGTCGTGATCGAGGAGGCCTTGTCGATTGTGTACGAGCCGTTGACCTTGGTGATCTGGAAGTTGCTCTGACCCGTGCCGCTCACGACCGGGTAGATCGTG
>QHOF01000484.1 GCA_003219335.1 Verrucomicrobiota bacterium
GGCAAAGTACATGGACAGCGCAAAGAAAAACATAAAGAGCATGTCGACGTGAGCCCAGCGCCCCTCCCAAATCACGCGGACGGAGGTTGCCAAGACGGCGCCTGCGATGAAGCCGACTCTTCGGCTGAAGAAATCGCGCCCGATGGCATAGGTTGTGACAACCACTCCCACGGCGCCGAGGGCGGAGGGAAGACGCACGGTCCATTCGTTCACGCTTATCGCGATCTTCGAAACAATCAGAACAAGCCAGAAATAGAGGATCGGTTTATCAGTGTAGAGGCCCCCGTTGACGGTAGGAATAATCCACTCGCGTTTGATGAACATGACGCGGGCGATTTCCGCATAGCGCGGCTCTACCGGCGCCCAGAAATCCCGCGCGCCGAGAAAGGGAAAAAACAGTAAGACACTAAGAAAGAGAAGACAGAGGGAATAGCGATGTTGCTCGCTCAAACGTTTGACCTAGATGCCAGCTTGCTGGACATCTTTCTAAACTATGAGGTAGCCGGTCCTCAATTTCTACCGCTCGCGGTGGGGCGCTTCATTGCGCACCTAAGTTCAATCCGTGACTTGCTCGTGCTCCTTGTTGCCTCGACCCTCTTCTATCGCTTCCCATCCTTCCTTAACAAGAAAGTAGACCATCGCAAGCGCAGCGACAGGATCGGCCCACCACCAGCCCAAAAGGGCATTAGCGCCAAGCCCTAAAAGGAGAGTCAAGGAGAGATAGGAACAGGCCAAAGTTTCCAAAGCATCTGCTCTTAATGCGCGGCTATTGATCTCCGAGGCTACCTTCTTCTTATAAAGAGCGAGGAACGGCATCACGATGAGAGAAACAATCGCGAGAATAATACCCACAAGACTCTCGTCCGGATGTTCGTGGAAATAGAGCTTCTTGCCGGACTCATAAAGCACATACACAGCTAACGCAAAAAATGTCCACCCCGACGAACAGGATCGCTTTCTTCTCCGCCGCTTCCTCTTCTTCGTCGTCACCGAAGCCGTGCTTCCGAAGACGCCAGATCAACACCAGACCCGAGGCGACTTCGATGTAGCTGTCCAGGCCGAAACCAACTAAAGCTATCGAGCCGGCGACAATCCCGGCGCCAATCGCTACTATCCCTTCGATTACGTTCCAGCCCACAGTGAAGTACTCTGAAAGCAGCGCCCTCCTGTATGGTGTCATGATCTCGGCCAGTACTATCCCGTTTTTCCTTTTTTGCTCATCCTTCTTCGCTTGGTGGCGATTTTTACTTTATCGTGTTGCCGTGATCACACAGGGCGTCGGACCATCGTGCTGAACAGAGCCACCGTCGTGAAACCGGCTCCGGCGTAAAAGGTTGCCTGCGGCCCATACTGGTCCCAAAGCCAGCCGGCCAGAAAGCTCGCGATTAGCAGGGCAATGCCGCTCGTAAGGTTGAACACGCCGAAAGCGGTACCTCGAAGGCGTGACGGGGTGGTGTCAGCCACTAAAGCGGCGAGCAGACCTTGTGTCAGCCCCATGTGAAGACCCCACAGCACGACGCCAGCCATAACCAGCCACACATCAGTGGCAAGAGCCAGCACGACGTCACTTCCGATCAAGACTCCAAAGCCGGCCGCCAATACAAGTCGCCGGTCCATTCGGTCAGACAGCTGACCTGCCGGATAGGCGGAGATGGCGTACGCTATGTTCATCACCACCATCACAAGCGGCACGAGAGCAACGGCCAGCCCAATGTTCTGAGCACGGAGCACCAGAAATGCTTCGCTGAAACGTGCAAGCGTGAGCACGGCGGCAATCCAGACGAGCCACCAGTATGCGGCCCCGAGTTGCCGGAAGTCTGCGCCTCGAATCGGTGATCGAGGCTTGTCCGCCGACCGAACGGTCTCAGGCTCCTTCACGAATATCATGAGGACCACTGCCAGAAACGCGGGGACTACGGCGATCCAAAACACTGTGCGAAAGCTGTTTAACGTGAGTGTCATGAGAATGGTTGCGATGAGAGGTCCTGCAAATGCGCCGACGGTATCGAGCGATTGGCGCAGGCCGTAGCAAGCGCCCCTGAGGTTGGGCGGTGCGATATCACCAACCAGGGCGTCCCGAGGAGCGCCCCGAATGCCCTTGCCGATGCGGTCAATGAACCGTGCCGTGACGACCCAGCCGACGGAGGACGCCAGGGGGAACAGTGGTTTCGTGAAGGCTGCTAAACCATAACCGAGGGTGGTAAGGAGTTTTCGTCGCCCGAGATAGTCGCTGAGAGTGCCGGAGAATACTTTGGTGATCAGGCCAGTCGACTCAGCGATTCCTTCGATCAGACCGACCGCTGATGTGCTCGCCCCAAGCACTGATACGAGAAACACTGGGAGCAGGCTATGGATCATCTCTGATGAGATATCCGCGAACATGCTGACGAAGCCAAGTGCCCAGATGCTTCCTGGTATCGCTTGCAGCCCATTGGGCAGAGGCTGTGCCGCCTTAGGCTGTTCAGTTATCGTGCCTGCTTTTGGAAGAAAGTCCTCGTCGGTCGTCATTTAGTTCTCTCAGCCAGAAGAAAATCCGTGGCTTCGTCGTGTTCGATAATGCGTCTGTCGGAATTATTCACCGTTGCAGACGTTTTCGGCGCAGGCATGCATAAATGGCAGCCCCGATCACCATAACCACAAGCAACAGAAGCAAACCATAAATTATATTACCTGCGCCACAGCAAGACATGCTCCCGCCCATCATTGTCCCATGCATCAGCCACATGCCTAGTATGGAGACAACGGCAATCGCCCCGATAACAGCAAGAACGATCAGCACGATCTGCATATCGCTTTCCTCAAGGGTCGAACGAAGTTAAGCGACTACTTTGAGGAGCCTTTCATTCCGCCCATGCCCTGCATCTTTTGCATCATGTTCATCATGTTCGTACACATCGTCATGTGCTCTTTCATGTCTGCGAGTTGTTTTTGTGATTGATCAATGGCGGATCTCATCTTGACTGGGTCATTTGACTCCTTGGCGTCTTCCATCATCTTACTCATCTGATCGATGGATTTCGTCATGGACTGGTGGTGTTCGCTGCATTCTTTCATCATCCCGCCCATCGACATATTCCCCATAGATTTCATTTCACCTTTCT